>JAAYJM010000098.1 GCA_012522895.1 Ignavibacteria bacterium | reverse complement strand
TCTAATTGGCATTTCATTTGAGCGCCGCGATTTTATTAAATGATTTGCAAAATACTGGTCAAAAAGTGCAACTACTTTGAAATCATATATTCTATTGCACTCGTGTGTTAATTGCTCAATAGATTTAGTGTTTTCTACTATTTTAGCGCCTCCCATTTCCAAATAGTCGAGTAAAACCCTTAATATGCGAGAGCCAAGCGGGATTTGCCAGGATTTTATTTTTTCTGGAAAACCGCTCCCATCGAAATTTTCATAAATATGATAAATTATTTTAGTAGCTTCTTCAAAATCTCCAATGTGGGAAAGAATTTCCTTCGCATTTGAAGGGATACTTTGCATAATTTCATTTTTTAGCAATCCGTTTGAACTAACGTTTTCACTCAGATGTTTATCGCTCAAATACACCTTCCCAATAAACGCAAGCGAGGCGGCATCGGCAAGGGTCCTCATTTTCTCTTGGTCTGCATCTGAATAATTTGTCAAAATCCAAATCGCAATTTCAGTTATAACTTTCAACTGATTAGACAGCTCGGGCATACGAATAGATTGAAATTGCCTTAAAAGATTTTTCAGTCTGTTATTCGTTTGTTTTTTCTCTTCTTCTAACTTTGCAATTTCCTTCTCTTTTTCTTGAACTTTGGAAATAAGGTTAACTCGCTTGTGCCCATTTCTCAATTTCGATATAACTTCAATAATTTCAAATGGTTTAGTAATAAACTCATCAACTCCTTTTTGCAAAGCTTTTATTTTAGTTTCATTATCAGAGCCGGCGGTCATTAGAATGAAATAATTATCTTTAGTTTTTTCGTTTGCTCGCATTTTTTCCAAAATTTGCAAGCCATTCAAACCGGGCAAATTCAAATCACAAAGTATTATTGCTAATGAGTTTAGCTTGTTCAAAATGAAATCGGTGGCATATAATCCCTCTGAGGCAACAAAGACCAAAGCATTTGGAAATGCTTTATTTATTAGTGCCTTCATACTTGTTAAGATGCTTTCGTCATCATCAACTATTAAAAATGGAATATTTTCCCCCATTTCATCTTACCCTTTTCCTATAATAATCGGAAACATTTGTTATTTCTTAAATTATTTATTTCTTAAATTCTAAAAAATCTTTAACCATTTAATCATTTAGCTTCATTTCCCTAAGTAGTGCTTGTTTTTCTATTTCGAGCTGTCTTATTTTTCTTTCAATAGAATCAAGTTCTTCGGGCATTGAGTCTATTTCTATCCTCAATTTACTTGCTGCTTCGTCAATCAAGTCGATTGCTTTATCCGGACTAAATCTATCAGTAATATATCTATCTGAAAGCTCGGAAGCCGAAACGAGTGCGGCGTCTGTAATTTTTACTCCGTGATGCAGCTCATACTTTTCCTTTAAACCGCGAAGCATTGAAATAGTAGTTTCGACAGATGGCTCCTCCACTAACACCTTTTGAAAACGTCTTTCGAGAGCGGCGTCTTTTTCAATATACTTTTGGTATTCATCTAAAGTAGTTGCTCCAATACAACGCAAATCGCCGCGTGCAAGTGCGGGTTTTAAAATATTAGCTGCGTCCATGCTCCCGCTTGTTGCCCCTGCTCCAATTAAAGTATGTATTTCGTCAATAAATAATATTACTTCACCATTCGATTCGCTAACCTCTTTTATCACTGCTTTTAAGCGTTCTTCAAATTGCCCGCGGAAGCTCGTTCCCGCTATAAGAGCGCCTAAATCCAATGTAATAACTTGCTTGCTTTTAAGCGTTTCCGGAATATCGCCAGTTACAATGCGATGGGCAAGTCCTTCGACTATTGCAGTTTTGCCAACTCCAGGCTCGCCAATTAAAACTGGGTTGTTCTTAGTGCGGCGGGAAAGCACTTGCATCACTCGGCGAATTTCGTCCTCGCGTCCAATGACTGGATCGAGTTTGCCAAGCCGAGCTTCTTCATTTAACTGTCTTCCATAGCGTTTTAAGGCATTGTATTTTTCTTCTGGATTTTTATCGTCAACTCGTCTTGTCCCCCTAATTCCGGTTAAGACCTTGTAAATATCGTTTTTATTAATTCCTTGTTCTTTAAGCAAATTAGAGGCGCTGCTCTTTGTATCTATAAAAGCAATTAAAAGGTGTTCGCTGCTAATATATTCGTCTTTTAATTGCTTTGTCTCTTTGAGTGCGACATCGAAAAGCTCCATTAAACTTGGCGAAATATACTGTCCTGTTGCGCCAGAGCCAGCTACTTTTGGATAGCTCGCGATAATCCCTTCAAGTTTTTGTTTTATTGAAAAAACATTTGCTCCAAGTTTATTTAATATTTCTGGGACCAAGCCCTCGGAATCTTCAATTAAAGCGGAAAGCAAATGCCCAGGCTCCAAAGCTTGATTATTATTACTTGAAGCAATTTCCTGAGCAGTTTGAACTGCTTCTTGCGATTTTAATGTAAATTTTTGAAAGTTCATTTATATTTTTTATATTATTTCAAAGTTTTTCAAAGTTTTTCAAATTATATAAAAATTTCTTCTGTTTTTTATAAAAGGCTTTTTGATTGCTGCCAAAGGCAGAATTGCGCAAAGCTACATTTTATACATTTCATCTATCAAATAGGAATATTTCCTCTCTACTATATGTCGTTTTACGCTGAGTTTTGGTGTAAGCTCTCCGTTTTCTATAGTAAAAGGGGCGGAGAGTAAAGAAAACTTACGAACTTTTTCATATTTAGCTAAATCTTTTTGCAAGTGGTCTAAATCGGTTTTTATCAACTTTATCATTTTTTCATTAGTAATTAATTCATTTGGAGAATTGTAGCTAATGTTAAAATTATCAGCAACCTTTTTAAGCTGTTCAAAATCTGGGGTAATGAGTGCAGTGCAATATTCACGGCTATCACCAATTAAAATGCACTGCTCAATATAAGGACTTTGCGTTAATAAATTTTCTATGGGCTGAGGGGCAATATTTTTTCCACTACTGCTAACGAGTATATGTTTTTTTCTATCAGTAATTTTCAAATTGCCTTTTTCAGTGATCATCCCAAGATCCCCTGTATATAGCCAGCCCTCTTCGTCTATAGCTTCGCGACTTGCTTGCGGATCGCCCCAATAGCCTTTCATTATATTGGGACCGCGAACAAGGATTTCGCCATCATCTGCAATCTTCAATTCAAGATTTGGGAGCGGCTTGCCGACAGTCCCAATTTCTTCTTCACCAACGCGGTTGGAGCTGACCACTGGCGATGCTTCCGTTAAGCCATAGCCTTCACTTACCGGATATCCAATAGCAAAAAAGAACTCTGCTATATCAGCTGAAAGCGGCGCTCCTCCTGATACGAATCTAACAAAATCTACGCCAATTTTTTCCCTTAATTTAGAAAAAACTAACTTATTAGCCAATTTATACTGAATTTTCAAATAAAGCGGAATTTTCGCGCTAAGTTTCGAGTTTACATACTTTCTTCCTGTTTCCACAGCCCAATTAAATACTTTTAATTTTTTGGGACTTTCTTTCTCAATATTGCTTTGTATCTTTCTTTTCATCATTTCAAGCAGACGCGGCACCGTTGTTATAAATGTCGGTTTTGTTTCTACAATATTCCTTGCAATGGTTTCCACTCCTTCTGCAAGTGCGATGGTGCAACCACAACTGAAAGCAGCGTAATAGCCAGTAGTTCTTTCAAAAGAATGGCAAAAAGGGAGATACGATAAAAACCTGTCTTTATCCGATATCTTAATAACTGACACAGAATCTTGGACGTTTGTAATAATGTTTCTATGGCTAAGCATAACTCCCTTTGGGTTTCCAGTTGTCCCGCTTGTGTAAATTATGGTCAGCAAATCATCGGGTTTTATTTTTTGAATATGCTCTTCGATTATACTTTTTCTGCCTTTTTGACTGCGAACTTGAGCGCCAAAGTCAATCAAAGAATCCATTGATTTTACTGCAAGATCTTGCTCATTAAAATCTTTATTCATAACAATAATATGGCGCAGCGAGCTTATATTCTCTTTAAATTCAAGGACTTTTTTCAGTTGGAAATTATTAGAAACAACGATTGCCGATGCTTGGCAGTCTGAAAAAATATACTCCTCTTGCTTCGCGGTTAAGGTGGTAAATATGGGGACGTCAATCGCTCCAATAGAGGCAATTGCAAGGTCAGCAATAATCCATTCAAGGCGATTTTCAGCAACAAGCCCAACTCTATCGCCTGATCGAATACCCAAGCTCAACAAGCCCAAACTCATGCATTCAACTTTTTCTCTCAGTGCCGAGTGGCTAATTCCAATGTAAACATCGTCTTTTTTGCTTAAAATTGCATCTTTTGTATCTTTGTATTTTTTACAAACACACAAGAACATCTCCGGAATTGTAGTAAAACTCATTTTTAATATTATCTTTTAATAAAGATTTTACATTTTTACAAAAAAACTATATAAAATATAATATTTTTTTTTAAATTACAAGTAAAAATATAGATATTATCAGAGGAGATGCTTAATGCAAAAATCTTTTAAGCAAAGAAGCGATGTAGAAAAATTTTTAAGAAATCGACATAGCAAAATAATTAAAGAAATAACGGACAAAGATACTTCCTTGCTAATTGAGGACCCATTAGAAAATGATATGATTTTGAATATGGGACCGCAACACCCTGCAACTCACGGCGTTTTAAGAGTGGTGCTGCGACTTGACGGAGAAACAATAATAAAATGCGTTCCAGAATTGGGCTATCTCCACCGGGGCTATGAAAAAATAGCTGAGAATATGACTTTCCATGAGTTTATCCCGCATACAGACCGATTAGATTATCTTGCCCCACTGTCTAATAACGTAGCCATAGCACTTGCTTTCGATAACACGCTTGGTATTGAATCGCCGCCAAGGGCGCAATGGATTAGAACCCTTGTTGCTGAGCTTGCCCGCATTTCCTCGCACCTTATGGCAATGGGCTCAACATGTATGGACGTAGGCGCCCTGACTATGCTGCTTTGGACTTTTACAGAACGGGAAAAGCTTTACGATATTTTTGAACTTATTTGTGGCGCCCGTTTCACCACAAGCTATTCGCGAATTGGAGGAGTTGCCCAGGATATTGACCAAAACACAATAGATAAAATTAAAGATTGGGCGGCGCAATTTCCAAAAGAATTAAAGTATTTTGAGGGTTTAATCCATAGAAATAGAATTTTCGTTGATAGAGTTGCCGGAATTGGCATTATGCCCCCCGATAAAGCGCTTCAGCTTGGATTGACCGGACCCACTTTACGCGGCTCTGGCGTCCCAAGGGATTTAAGGCGAGACGCCCCCTATTTAGTTTATGATAAATTAGATTTTGATATAATTACTTTTGACGGCTGCGATGTTTGGTCCCGCTATATGGTCCGAATCCAAGAAATGAAAGAAAGTCTTAAAATGGTTAATCAAATAATTGAACAAATGCCAAAAGGCGAGGTTCATTTGAAAAGCCCGCTAAAAGTCCTCCCGCGAAAAAAAGATGTTTATACAAAAATGGAGGAGATGATTAACGATTTTATGCTTATAAATTTTGGCGCTCTGCCAGAAAAAGGTGAATGCTATACCGCGATAGAAGGACCAAAAGGTGAACTTGGATTTTTCATTGTAACAGACGGAACAGGCTACCCTTGGAAACTGAAAATACGCTCAACTTCCTCTGCTAATTTGCAAGGAATTCAATATATGGCAGAAGGCTCGATGGTCGCAGATATGGTCGCAATAATCGGCTCGATTGATCCAATTATGGGCGAGGCAGACAAATAAGAGCAATTTCTTATTCTTTATATTTATGAAAAGGAACAGGGAACTTTGGCATTTCAAGCATTTTGCTATTATACAAACTGCTTTTATCGGCGATACCGTTTTGACTTTGCCTCTTATTCAAGCAATTCGCAACAATCAGCCGAAGGCACGCATAAGTATTGTATGCACTCCAAACTCTGCCCCTCTTTTTAACTGCGTAGAAGCGCACGACATTGTAATCGTATTTGACAAAAGAAAAGAGCATAAGGGACTTAAAGGAATTAAACAGATTGCGAAAAAACTTCAATCCTTGCATGTTGACTGCATAATCGCGCCGCATCGTTCCTTACGCACTACTTTGCTAACTCGCTTTTCCAAAGCAAAATACTCTATTTCTTTCGATAAATCCGCTTTTTCTTTTCTTTATAAAAAACAAGTTAAATATGATTTTTCTAAGCACGAAATAGAGCGTAACTTATCTTTGCTAAAAGGCTTTGATTATTATGATGAAGAAGAAGCAAGCGAGTTAGAATTAAAATTCAAAGAAGAAGATGAATTTATTATTATAAACCTTTTGAAAGAAATAAAAGGCAGTCCAATCTGCATTGCCCCGGGCAGTATTTGGAACACTAAACGTTGGAAAAAAGAAGGATTTATCGAATTAATAAAAATTCTGAAAAGTAAAGGATTTGAATGCGCTTTAATCGGCTCAAAAGCTGACCTTGGGCTTTGCAATGAAATCGCAAGCCAAACCGAAGCTTTTAACTTTTCCGGAAAGCTTTCGCTTTCTCAAACTGTATATCTATTAAAGAATAGCAGATTATTAGTTACAAACGACAGCGCTCCAACCCATTTAGCTGGTTTGGTCAAATGCCCTACCATAACGATATATGGTCCAACTTCGGCAAAGTTTGGCTTTGCCCCGCGTGGCGAATTTGATAGAATAGTTGAAATAGAAGGACTGAGCTGCCGCCCCTGTCGAATTCACGGCTCAAAAAAATGCCCCATCGGAACATTCGATTGTATGGAAAAAATCTCAGCTCCGATGGTTGCTCAAAATGTTTTTGAAATTATAAAAATTTTGAAACTATAAAATTTTGAATTTATAAAGTTTTTTAAAATTATAAACTTCTTTAAATTATAAAACGATAAACTTTTCTATTATTATTTTTCCTGCATCTTGATATTTTATAAAATATACACCAGATGACAATTTAGACAGATTAAATTGCTCGTTAATATTTTCGTTGAAAGCACCGTTTAAATTTCTGCTTTCAATCATTTCCCCGTTTATAGAGTAAAGCGATATTAAAGCGCTGTTTCCTTTCACTCCACTTAGCTCAACGTTTATGAAATTAGCCGCCGGATTTGGCTTAATGCTTAAACTATGATGAAAATTAAACGGTTCATCTACACTCAAAACAGTCCCCTTGACCTCTAAAACAGCATCTTTATTATAGCGAAGCTCTGGCGTCTCTATATTTTGAGTAATTTCTTTAACGCTGCTTGGTTGGAATGAGTAAATTAAAGTATCGTCATCTTTGTAAATCTTAATACTTAATTGCTCATCTTCTCTAGCGCCATCAATGGAGCGAGTGTTTTCATCATCACCCCAAACTGTAAAAATAGCTTGATTGTTTTCCGCAATACCAATCCCCACCATTTCATCTGAGCTATTATAAGCAGCAACTTTATAGCCATTATATCCAATAATCGTAGCAATTAAAACGGCGCTACTCCCAGTGCGGAAGCCAATAAGGTTTTTATCAAATTCCGGCTCTTTTCTGGGTCTATCAATTTCTTTGCTGTTTTCGTAAATTAAAGTAGCGTTTTTAGAGAAAAAGCATTGAAGTCCCATACCAGGATAAATTGCGCTCAATGTGTTGAAATTATAGTGCGGAAGGTATAAATTCCCATCTTCATCTTTTGCAACAAGCAAATCATTTTCTATGTTTTTAAAAGTAGTTTCGCAACTTTGGACAAAATTTAAAAAGTATGGTAAAAGAGTCCAACCTCTTGTTAAACTAAGAGGATTTGCGGCTGGGTCAATAGCAGCTCCAAGAATAGTTAAGCTGTCCCTTTCGGCAGAATTAACCCAGTATGCTTCCTTTACATTCCAGTCTCCAATTTCGTTTTGTGCATTAGGAATATACCTTTGATTTAAAATATTTTTTACGATAGAAACCGAGCTATTTCCAATGAAAATTCTCTCGATGCTCAAATCTTCTGGGATAGTATTAGTAGAAATCAAACTCCAGCGTCTTGCATAAGGGATTTTCACTGTGCGGGTGTTTGCATTTGTGCTTGTGCTAAACTGCCAGATTTCTGACCAAGGGCTTTCATCTTTTTCAGCAATTGCCTTTACTCGCCAATAATATCTTGTTTCCAATTCCAATTTGCTTAGGGAAATAGTAGTTTCAGCCAGATCGCTCCTTTCGATGACTAAATTTGAAAAGTCAAGCTGCGTAGATAGCTGAAAATGATAGCTTTTAGCTTTTTCTACTTTAGTCCAAGAAAGGGCAAGCTCTCCTTCTAAACCAACAGAATTATTTGCTGGACTTATAAGCATAGGCGCTTGCAAACTGTCGTCATCGCTTTTTGTAGTGGTGAAAGTCCAAGTTTCTGACCAATTACTTTGTAAACTATCATTTTTCGCAAGAACACGCCAAAAGTAAGTTGCGCTGCTGCTTAAATCCTTTACTAAAATATTAGCTTGGTCAAGACTTTTCTCCTCTTTAACTAAATCGCTAAATTCTTTGCTCAAAGAAAGTTGGAAATTATAAGCACTGGCTCCCTCCACTTGACGCCAAAGGAAATTTACCGACAAACTAAGTCCGCTTGAACCATTTTCAGGCGCTTCTAATCTTGGTGAGCTTAGCTTTTGCTCTTCCGTTGTAAAGCTCCAGCATTCCGACCACTTGCTTAAAATACTTTGGCTGAGAGCGGCTACTCTCCAAAAATATTTAGTGCTTGACTCTAATGCTTTTTTAGGAATATAAGAGCTGTCGCTTAAACCTGCTTCGCTCAGCGCTAAATCAGTAAAATCTTCGTTTTTCGAAACTTGCAGAACGTAAAAATCAGCTATTTTTTCTTTATTCCATCTGAAAATTGGATATAAGGGAAGGTTAACCGAAAGGTTTTGCGGCTCAACAAGGCTTGGAGCTGGGACCTCCATATCTTGTGTTGAAAAACTCCAGCCTTCCGTCCAATCGCTTAATGAATTATCTTTCTTTGCACTGACTCGCCAATAATATGTAGAATTGAAACTAAGATTCGATATATTTAAAAATGTATCTACAATTTCCTCATTATATCTTAACGCTGAAAAGCTTGCATTTCTCGAAACCTGAACAATATATTGATTTGCCTTTTCTACTTTGCTCCATTTCAAAGTCAGCTCAGATTCTTGATCTATTGACCCGTCAAGAGGCTCAAGCAAGTCTGGTTTGCTAATAAATTCTTGAGTTGTTGTGAATTTTTTTGGAAAACACCAAAAACTATTTGCAGACTGGTTGAAGGCTTGGAGCCGCCAATGATACTGGGTTAGATAATTCAAATTTGATACTTGGAAAAAAGTGTCTTGAACAGTATTTTCTTCTAAAAATAGAGTTTCAAACTCTGGGCTTTCCGAAACCTGCAATTTATAATGAGTTGCACCGGGAACAGAATACCATTTTAGCAAAGTTTGAATTGGAACGTTCTTAGTGCCGTTGATTGGCAGTTCGGTCATTGGGACGAGCAGGGCTGGTGCCTCGCCATAATAAAGCGATGACACTATAAAATAGCAATTTACATTGTAAATGCCCGAGCCTTGAAAATATGTAACGTTTATATTTTCATACTCGGTGTCAGTCGATTGCTTCCAAAAGCGAAAATGGATAGTTTCACCCTGCCTTAAGCCATCAATTTCCTGTGTTAGCTCGTCATTTCCCCAAACGGAAAATCCTATATTTGCATTATCTACACAGATCGCAGCACCAACGCAAAGCCCGTCAGGGGTAAATGCCCCTATTTCGTCTCCATTGGAAAGCGGCACCCCGTCAATAGTAGCTGTGTTCATTGGAACTACTATACTGCCCGTGTTTCCGGTATTGGTTTTGAAAGTAAAATGCTGCGGGTTCTGTGAAAATAAAAAGTTATTAGCTAAAATAGTCAAAACTGCAAAAAGGAATATTTTGTTAAATTTCATAGCTTAATCTCTATTTAAAAAAAATACATATTATCAAAAATAAACATTTTTTCTGTAAATCATTACTTTATTTATAAACAATTCTTTTGTAATTTTATTTTATTTTAAATTCTTATTCAAAAAATTCGATTGGAAGAATTAAAGCTAAATCTAAAATCGCTTGCGTCTGATCTGGGTTTTGCTGATTGCAAAGTCACTGATGAGATTAGTCTTACTATGGCTGAAAGTCATTTTAGGAAATGGATTGAAAAAAAATACAATTATAAAATGAGCTTTTTAGAACGGAATATTGAGAAATATTGCGATTTAAAGAAAGTGCTTCCCGAAGCAAGATCTACAATAGATAGCTCTATTTCATATAATTTCAAGCAGCCTGTCAATAAAGATCTAAAAATTTCAAGATACGCATTAATCAAAGATTATCACACTGTTATTTTAGAAAAGCTGAAAAGGATTGACAATTCTCTATGCGAAAAAGTAGAAAATTATAAATCGAAAATTTATGTGGACACTGGTCCCGTTCTTGAAAAGCAAATTGCAAGGGCTGCTGGCATTGGCTGGCAAGGACGGAATAGTTTAATTATTTCGCAAGAATACGGCTCTTGGATTTTCCTCGGTGTAATAATTACAAACTTAGATTTGCCGAAAGATGAAAAAGTTGAAGACCGCTGCGGGGATTGTCGCTTGTGTATAGAAAACTGCCCCACGCAAGCAATAACGGAAAATAGAAATATTGACGCCGCTAAGTGCATTGCATATTGGACAATAGAATCAAAGGAGGACGAGTTTCCAGATTTTATTAGAAAAAACCAGAACAAATGGGCTTACGGCTGCGATATTTGTCAAGAAATTTGCCCTTGGAATAAAAATGCTAAAGCTGCTGAATGCAAAGATTTTGTTTTGCAAAAAGACATCTCGAGTCTAAGCAGAAAAGATATTGAAGAAATGAATGAAAGTCAGTTTAAAGAAACTTTTAAAGATAGTCCAATTTATCGGATTGGACTAAAAAGATTGAAAAGAAATATTGAAGGTGTTTAGAAGAAAATTGTTTTGCACACCTTCCCAAGTTCAACTTGGGAAGGAGAAATAAAATATATTTGTAATATTGTTTTTTTATTGTAATTTTAAAATTTAGTGCATATTATATATAAAGGACCAAAAATGAAACAGATTCTTTTAGCTTTACTTTGCATTTCAATTTTAATAGCTTGCGGCGATTCGACTGACCCGAGCAAGAAAGAGAATAATGTTCTTTATGTAGTTGATTCCGCAACTAATCAACCGCTTGCTAATTCATACATTGTATTTGATTATTTGCTTGACCTAGAAGATTATCAGACAAAAGAATTTAGCTTAGCCCCTAATCCTACGTATAATAATATTATGTTTTATTTTGCGGTTCCTAAAGTTGGCGACTATTCTATTGAAATAGTGAATCAAACTGACTCAAGTGCTTTTTCGTTAATGAATCAAGACATTAATAATTTAGGTTCTTATTCGCGTGTTTATAACCTGAACGATTCAATTAATATCGGACATGGCTTTTATACTGCTTATTTTAAGCGTTCTGGCCTTGCAATCGATTCAATCAATTTAGTATATTTTTCTCCAATCCAGACATTGCATTATAGCAACTCCTTAAAAAAATATTTTCTTAATGTTTATAAAGAAAGAACTGACAATCAGGGAAAAATTTCTATCGAGACGGATAAAGTCAATTTGTTTGATAAATCTTTCGTTCGTATTAGTGAAGATGGTAGTATATTCGGAAAGCTAACGATTAATCATAATATTTTACTAAGTATTTATGATACAACATTAAGCAATATGAAAAGCCAAAAAGTCATTCCATATCAGCTTTTAAAAGAAGGATATACTTTTTTGGTTCCATAGTTTCCTTAGCTTTATCATTGCTATCGGATCATAGCTATCGCCTGTCAGCTTTAAGTTGTAATGAAAATACTAACACAATTAAATAATTAACAATTAACAATTAATAATTCTTCTAAAATAAAATTTTTATTATTTTCAATTTTACTTTTATAATTAAAAAAAATGTTTTATATTCTATTTTAGAAAGAAGTAAAAAAAAATTCTAATTTTTAATTGAGAGGTAAATTTATGAAAAAACTACTACTTATTTTATTATCTATTTTGCTTTATAGCTGCGCTGAGGAAAAAGGGAAAACATTGACTTTTGACCAGCTTGAAAAGGAAAAAGAAGCTATAAAAAGCGTTATTACAACTTACAACCAAGCTATTCAGTCAAGAAACTTTTCTCCAATAGTTGAGTTGTTATCGAAAGATGTAATATTTTTTGGTTCAGACTCTACAGAAACAATAAAATCAATAGTCGATTTTAAGCTTGCTGTAGAAGAGGAATGGAGTATGTATGAAAAGGTAGACTATGGCGAAATGCAGGATTTTTCTATATTTATGGATGACGCTGCAACAATAGCGTCTGTAATTTACGGCTTGCCAGCTACCTACTATATGGACGGGGTAACGCAAAAAGTTTTTTTAAGATACGCCCGCACACTTAAAAAAGAATCCCGCAAATGGCTTATCATCAGCGGTATAGTTGGAATTACAAGACCTAACACTGAAATTTTTATCAAAGAGGAAGTTGCCAAATAATATGGAAAAAATTTTAAATTACATCGAGGACGGTAAAGAGCGTTTTTTAAATGAATTAATTGAGTTTTTAAAATTTCCAAGTGTAAGCAGTTTAAGCAAACATAAACCCGATATGCTTGCTTGCGCCAACTGGTTGGTTGAGCATATTAAATCTATTGGTATTGAAGATGTGAGGCTGCTTGAAACAGAAGGCAATCCTGCAGTTTTTGCACAATGGCTCGGGCAGCCAGGCGCTCCAACTTTGTTAATCTATGGGCATTATGACGTTCAGCCTGTTGACCCTGTGGAGCTTTGGGAAACAGACCCATTCGAGCCGCTTATTAAAAACAATAAAATTATTGCACGCGGAACTGCTGACGACAAAGGGCAGCTTTTTTGTCATTTGAAAGCGCTAGAATCATTTTTCAAGCTAAATGGCAAGCCACCAATGAACATTAAGCTGTTTTTTGAAGGGGACGAAGAATCTGCCGGCGAGTATATGGAAGATTTTATTAAAGACAATAAAGATTTACTCGCAGCTGATTATGTTTTGATTTCCGACACAGAATGGCTAAATGACAATTCTCCATCTATTTGCTATGCTCTTCGAGGAATTGCATATTTTGAAATTAAGCTGACCGGTCCAAATCGCGACCTGCACTCCGGCTCTTATGGCGGAGTAGTCGATAATCCCGCTAACGTTCTATGCTGGCTAATTAATCAACTGAAAGACAAATACGGCAGAATAACAATTCCCAATTTTTATGATAAAGTTGTCCCTCTTTCAAAGGAGGAGCGCGAAAGCTTTAAAAAGCTTCCATTTAACGAAGAAGAGTATTGCAAAGACCTCGCTGTCGATGCACTTAATGGGGAGTTTGGCTATAGCGCACTTGAAAGAGTATGGGGACGCCCGGCATTAGATGTAAATGGTATGATTAGCGGTTTTACGCAAGAAGGAGCAAAGACAGTTCTGCCAACCGAGGCAAGTGCTAAATTTTCTATTAGATTAGTTGCAAATCAATCGGCACAAGAAATCGTTGAGCAAGTAGAAAAATACATAAAAACTTTAACTCCGCCAACGATGAAATTGGAGTTCTTCTGCCATAGTATTGGAAGTCCGGTTCTTGTTTCAAAGGACAACCCGGCTATTCGCGCTTGCTATGAAGCTATGAAGGAAGCTTTTGGGAAAGAGCCAGTATTTATTCGCGAAGGTGGTTCAATTCCAATAGTAGAAAATTTTCAAAGCATATTAAAAACTCCGCCAGCACTTATGGGCTTAGGTCTACCGGGCGATAATATTCATTCTCCAAATGAAAATTTTGATTTGAATAATTTTTATGGTGGAATCAAAGCTTCAGCACTTTTTATGGATAAGTTGCTTAAGCATATTTAATTTAAGATTATTTTTTTTATTCCGTAGGAAAGCTGTTGTTTTATCAACACGCTATTCCTACGGAATTTTTTTATTCTAAAGTCAAAATTTTTTCGTATAGCTTGTGTCCATAAAATCCGAAATTATGGAAATACCCTGTAAACCATTGATTTAAAGCAACTCCACATTTTTTTGATTCTGTAATATCTTCATTAGTAAAAATCCCACCAGTGCGGATTATGTGGAATTCTTTACTTAATGTTTTTTCTTTCAATACTGAATTTGCTGCCTTGCATAAGTTAAGGGATTTTTCTTTTATTGGAATTCCGCTCACTCCACCACCAAAATTTGACGTGAAATACTTGAAAAGCGGCTTTTCTTCTTCTTGAATAAATTTCTCGCAAAAAGAATAATCAGTCGAAGTGTTGCCAAAATTTATTCCATCGAAACCAAGGTCTATGCAAACATTAACTATAGCTTCCACTTGGCTTGGCTGCGTGTCTGTCGAAAATTTAAGTATTACAGGAAGCTGCCTTTTTCTTTTCTTTAAAACGGAATTGGAAATTATTTCCAAACGTAAAAGAAAGCTTTCATCTAAAAGATCGCCAAATTTTTTTTCTTTATGCTCTACGTTTGGACAGCTCTCGTTTAGCTCAATAAAATCAACTTGCGTTTTTTCTAATAATTTAAAATTCACAATTAAATTGTCTATCGTTTCTTTTTCTGATAAATCAGAAGAAGCTGAAATGCTTACTCCAATCGGGCATTGCTTTTGCTTTTTTATTGTCCAGATTTTTTCTAAAGTAGATTCAATCCCATCATTTGGCAGTCCCATCCAATTTGAAGCTGCTAAGGAATTTGGATAAGGTAGAAAAGGATGAAGAACGCAGTTTTTCTTGTTTCCGCTACGCTTATTGTGGGTGATTGTCCCAATAAGGAATGCCCCAGCGCCTTGCGCCGCAGCAACTTCGTATCCATCGCCACTTTTAAAAACGCCAGCAGCATTGAATATCGGGCAGTTAAAATCAAGTCCCCAAAGCTGAGTTTTTGCAGATTCTGGAATTTGCGCTGGCTCTTTTGGAATATCTTTATAAAAGCGTTCTAAAAATACTTTCCTTCCAGAAGAAAATAATTTTGCCGCAGAACGCTTTGGGAGCTTAAGCATTAGAGGTCTAAAATTTTTTTCTAAAGAAGCAAATTTTTCTACAAGCGACATATTTCACTTCATTTTATTTATTATTTGGCTAGTTGATTTTCCTGGAACAAAGGGTATAATTAGGACTTTTCCATTATGCTTTTTGACTGTGTCAGCGCCAACAATCGAATCGGCAGTATAATCTCCCCCTTTTACAAGGACATTTGGAATTATTTCTTCTATCAATTCAGCTGGAGTTTCTTCATCGAAAATTGTTACAAAATCGACTGGCTTCAAGGCAGAAAGCACTTCTGCACGGTCTTCCTCGTTGTTGATTGGTCGCGTATCTCCTTTAAGCATTTTTACTGAGCTATCGGAATTAAGTCCCACTATTAAATAATCGCCCAATTTTTTTGCTTCTGATAAATATTTTGTATGCCCAGAATGAATTATATCGAAGCAACCGTTTGTAAAAACGATTATTTTCCCTTTTTCTTTTAGCTCTTTTGTTAATTTAGCAATGCTATTTCTTTTTAAAAGCATAAATTATCAGCTTCTTATAAAATGAAAAAACTAATCAATAATTTTTAATTCTTTTTGCAAATACTGCCCTGTATAGCTATTTTTTACTTTAGCAATGCTTTCTGGCGTCCCTTCTGCAACGATATATCCGCCAGCATCTCCACCCTCGGGACCAAGGTCAATAACCCAGTCAGCACATTTTATTACGTCAAGATTATGCTCAATTACAAGCAAGGTGTTCCCTTTGTCCACAAGTTGATTAAGCAATTTCATTAAAATGCGAATGTCCTCAAAATGCAGTCCGGTTGTAGGTTCATCAAGCAAGTAAATCGTTTTTCCAGTGCTGCGTTTGGAAAGCTCGGTCGCAAGCTTGACGCGTTGAGCTTCACCGCCGGAAAGTGTTGGCGCTTGCTGACCAAGTTTAATATAGGTCAAGCCAACGTTATAAAGTGCCTCGATTTTCCTTTTTATGTTTGGAATTTCATTAAAAAAACGCAAAGCCTCCTCAACCGTCATATCCAGCACATCGGCAATGGATTTATCTTTGTAAGTAATGTCAAGGGTTTCTCTATTGTAACGCTTTCCATAGCAAACATCACATTTCACATATACTTCTGGTAAAAAGTTCATTTCAATTTTTTTAATGCCAGCTCCTTCACACTCCTCGCACCTTCCACCGGGAATATTAAATGAAAAGCGTCCGGGCTTATAGCCTCTAACTTTGGATTCGGGAAGCATAGTAAAAAAATCGCGTATCAAAGTGAAAAGCCCAGTATAAGTGGCTGGATTGGAACGCGGTGTCCTACCAATCGGGGATTGATCTATGTTGATAACTTTATCAATATTCTCCAAACCAGAAATTTTGCTGTATTCTAAGGGACGCTGTTTGGAATTATAAAATTTTGAAGAAATAATTGGATACAAAGTGTCATTTATAATTGAAGATTTGCCTGAGCCGCTCATTCCGGTGATACAAATAAAGAGACCAAGCGGAATTTCAAGATCAAGATTTTTTAAATTGTTTCCTTTCGCGCCAAAGAGAGTAATTTTTTTTCCATTGGAATTTCGCCTTTCTTTCGGCACATCAATAGAAAGCTTTTCAGTAAGATATTGAGCGGTTAGGGAATTATCAAAATTTCCGTTTTCCGTGTTATAAATTTCTTTTGTAAGCTCAGAAAAAACGATATACCCCCCGTGCTGTCCCGCACCGGGCCCCATATCAACAAGATAATCCGAGCTTTCTATCATTTGTTTATCGTGCTCGACGACAATAATCGAATTTCCAAGGTCTCTAAGTTTTTTTAAAGCGTCAATCAGCTTATTATTATCGTGCTGATGGAGTCCAATGCTTGGCTCATCGAGGACGTAAAGCACACCCACAAGCTCAGATCCAATTTGCGAGGCAAGACGAATCCTTTGGGATTCTCCACCTGAAAGAGTGCGAACGCTCCGGTCGAGTGTTAAATAAGAAAGTCCTACAAGCTTCAAAAATTCTAAACGGGTAATTATCTCTTTAATTATTAGGCTACCAATAAGCGTTTGCCGTTGAGTTAGTTTCGGCTCGAGTTCTTGAAAGAACTTTTGGCAGTTAACAATATCTTTTTTTGTTATTTCGCTAATCGAACTATCTGCTATTTTAACAAATAAATTTTCTATTTTCAGTCTCCCGCCATTGCAAACAGAACAAGCTGTGGAGCTCATATAATCTTCATATTTCTTTTTTATATAGCTTGAACTCGTGCTTTCGTAGTGATGCTTTAAAGCTGGGATTATGCCTGCAAATTTATGAGTATACACCCTTTTATCTAAATTAGAAAAAGTGTAAACAATGTCGATGTCTTGGTCGCTGTCTCCATACATTAATTTATTAAACAAGTCGGCCGGGATTTCTGAAATTGGCGCATCAATGTCAATATTGAGTTTTTTTGCATAAGCTTCGATTTGAGTCCAAAGCCATACTTCGCGCTTTTTTCCAACAAGGTCAATCCCACCGGAAGAAATGGTCTTGCTTTTATCTGGAACAATTAAATCGGGGTGAAAATCTTTTTTTTCTCCAAGCCCAAGGCAAGCCGGACAAGCGCCATATTGGGAATTATAAGAAAACATATTGGGCGATAAACTCTCATAGCTTCTTTGGCAAGATGGACAGCTATAATTAACGCTATACAGCTTTTCTTCGTCAGCGCCTTTTCCATTTTCGCAAACAATAAGCATAGTGCCATTAGATTTAGCAAGGGCAAGCTCAACAGATTCAACAATTCGGCGCTCTTGCTTTTCTTCTACATCGCATCTATCGATTACTAAATCAATATCGTGGGTCTGGTAGCGTGAAGCTTGCATTCCAGCAGTAAGAATTTTGATTTCTCCGTCAAGTCTTATTTTCGTAAAGCCCAATTTCATCAGTTGCGTAAACAAATCTTGATAATGCCCTTTTCTCCCTTTAATTAATGGACTTAGAATCTGAATTTTTTTTCCGCTATAAAGTTTAAAAATATTCTCAATTATTTGGTCAAGTGATTTTTGCTCAACGGGTATATTACATTTTACGCAGTGCTGAACGCCAATTTTTGCAAAAAGTAATCTAATATAATCGTATATCTCGGTTGTAGTGCCGACGGTCGAGCGCGGGTTGTGTGAAATTGATTTTTGCTCAATAGATATAGCTGGGGAAAGTCCTTCAATGCTATCAATATCTGGCTTTTTCATCATTCCAAGAAATTGACGGGCATAAGTGGAAAGGCATTCCACATAGCGGCGCTGTCCCTCAGCATAAATCGTATCGAATGCGAGAGAGGATTTGCCTGAGCCAGAAATTCCAGTGATTACAACGAATTTATCGCGTGGTATGTCTATACTAATGTTTTGTAAGTTATTTTCTCTTGCGCCCTTGATGGATATGTTTTTTAAGGTTTCAACTGTTTTAGCTTTGCTTTTATTTTGCTTTTCGCTTGTTTTTTTCATTTTATAAAATATATTTAAGGTTTCTTATTATTTTTAAGCATTTTTGTAAAATCTAACAAATATAATAAATTTATACGTTTTTTCAAAATATGAAAATCAATCTTTTAAAAGGAAAAGTAATTTGGATTAGCGGCGGAAGTCGAGGGATTGGCGCCGCAATTTCAAAAAAATTAATGGAGCACAATCCATTTTTATTTATTTCTGGAACCTCACAAGATTCATTTAAAAATTTAGACGAAAGCATAAAAAACAATCCAAACGTATTTACTTTGCCTTGCAACGTTTTAAATGAAAAAGAGATAGAAAACTGCGTAAAAATCATTTTAGAAAAGCAGGGCAAAATAGACTTTTTAATCAATAATGCCGGGGTCTTGCGCTTCAATTCCATACTTGATGCGGGGGTAGAAGAATTTGACAATCAAATAGGAGTGAATTTGAAAGGTTTATTCCTTTGCATAAAATCTGTTTTGCCCTCAATGCTAGAAAAAAAGAGCGGAACTATTATAAATATCAATTCAGTTTCAGCAATAAAGACCTACAAATACAATGGAATATATTCCGCTTCAAAAGCGGGCGCACTTGCTCTGAGTCGCTGTTTAAGGGAAGAAGTGCGAAGAAATGGAATAAAAGTAATAGACATAATTCCAGGCGCCACAAGCACAGAAATTTGGCAAAAAGAAATAAGAGAAAAGAGCGGCAGCCTGATGATGGACGCTCTCGACATTGCGGAAGCAGTTGCTCAAATAGTTCTGCTTAGCAATAATAAAAAATTAATGCTTGAAGAAATAATAATCCGTCCTCAATTTGGGGATTTATAGTTTTTGCGCACGCAATCTGTCATTTTTCTTTTTCTTGGATTTTGCCCAATAAATAATGTAAATCCCAGCCAAGACGAAAGGAACGCTTAGCCATTGCCCAATATGAAATGTCATTCCAGATTCCACCTCTGCTTGCAAATCTTTAAAAAATTCTAAAAAGAATCTTGCCCCGAAAAGCAAAACAAGAAAATATCCTAAAAATAATCCATCTTTCGTTTTTCCTTCTAACTTTTTATAATAAAAAAAGAGAAAAAGAAAAATTATTAAATAAGCAATTGCCTCGTATAGTTGAGCCGGATGGCGCGGTATGCTATCCACTCTTTCAAAAACAACAGCCCAAGGCAAATCGCTTGGCACTCCATAGATTTCCGAATTGAAAAAATTTCCTATACGAATAAGGCAGCCCGCAAGCGGCACCACAATGACTAAACGATCGATGAGCCATAAAAATGAAAAGTTTGGTTTTTTCTTTATAAAGCAATAAAGGGAAAGCAAAATTCCGACAGCAGCGCCATGGCTTGCCAAACCGCCTTTCCATATTTGAATAATTTCCAAAGGGTTTGACAAATAGTATCCGGGGTGGTAAAAGAGACAATGCCCTAATCTTGCTCCAAGCACAGTTCCAATAACCACATAAACCGTAAGCAAATCTAAGTCTTTTAAATCCTTCTTTTCATTTGCGAAAAACTTGCTCATAATTTGATAGCTGATAATAATTCCAAGTGCAAAAAGCAAGCTATACCAGCGAACCGCAAGGGGACCAAGGTTAAAAATTTCTGGCGATATTCCCCAGCCAATTTCTGCAAATTGATACATATTTGTAATTATTCTATTTGAAAACACAATTTTGCAATTTAATAAATTTTCACTAATTCAAATTATT
>JAAYJM010000097.1 GCA_012522895.1 Ignavibacteria bacterium | reverse complement strand
TGATATTGATATGCAGCACATATTTTTATTAACATCAACATTTCTTCTTCGTGTGTATCGCCTGAAAAAAAATCAGTAATAAAGTCTGGTAATTGAATGTCTTTAGCGATTTTTATAATGATTTCGTCCAATAAATCAATTGGACATATAGCTTTTTCATAAGCTTTATTAAAGTCAGACCATGTGCTGTAGAAATCTTTTGTTTTGACTATGTGTTCTATTTCTTTGTGCCATTTTTTCACAAGATATCGCAATTCTTCTAATATTAAATTGGGATGCTCAAACTTAAAAAATCTTGCTAAAATAAAAACATGTCTATTCCGTTGTCCTTGGGCTCTAGGAAAAAAACTTCGCGGAAGAGTTTCGTAAATTTTGTCTAGTTTATGAGAGTCTAACGTAAAAGATGATTTGTGTCTTAAATTATTATTTTTTGCTGTATTAACGTTGTGGCTTGCGGTTAAAGCAGCTGATAATTCAGCTATGCCGCTTAATCTATCGAAGGCTTCGTTTTTTATTGTTTTTCCGGTAATTGCGATAAATCTTTTGTTGCTATATATCTCAACAGATAAGCCTTGAAATTTTCCGATTTTTTTAGTGATTAAATCGTCTGAGTAGCCTAAACCATGCAGCCCTTTGCCGCTGTAACTGATTTCAATGTATTTGCAGTTCAATGACTCTAATAATATAAGAGCTTCAGGAACCGGTTTCTCTTTTTCAAAACAATCATCGATATCTATACAAACAATTCCATCACCACTAAGCACAAAACCGACCCCGTTTGCACGTTCTGTTCTGTATGCACTTTTTGCGTCTGAGAATAGACTCCAAGTGTTTATATCTATGACGTTTGCATTTTTCTCCGGTAAAGAAGCGTTAAATGGCACTTTTTTAGCCTTCAACTCTTTCCAAATTAGCCACCTAGAGATTTTTGTTAGCTCAATCGGCATTGATTCAAAAACTGGTTCAATCATAATATAAATGAATTCAAAAATTATTAAGTTAGAGCGCTTAATCAAATCTGTATTGCACATTTAATTAAGCGCTTAGCATTTGAAAATTAATCGTTCGTATTTTGCTTTCGCCAACCAACTGGGTCATTAATAAAAGGTTCGATTGTCTCAGCTTTCCAGCGCGTGAACCGATGCTCTTGCAGATCTGGCTGCGGCATTCTGTTTCTTTGCTGCCATGATCTTATTGTGTGAACAGATACAGAAAATATTTCTGCGATTGATTTTGTGTCATACCATTTTGTATTTTTCTCTAAATTTATCAATTTTGATTTCCTTTATTTTTAATAAAATTTTAATAATGAATAAAATGCTTGATTGCATCGTTGCAGCAGCTTTGTAGTTAAATACACACTGTCTATGCGTTTGTTAGCATGTTTATTCAAGCTCATTCATATCTTATAAAAAGCTAAGAAAAGTCTCTCTTCTCAGATTGACCAAATGGGAGATCTGCTCGTAAGTAATTGATTATTAACAATAAAAAGATAGTTGATTTTTGTATTTTTAAGAAAAAAGCAAGTAATTTAGTGTGAATCTCTATTAAATTGTCATATTTGATGTGTTTTTAGTCTTTTTGATCTGATTTTCATTAATTATTTAATATTTCGACTTGCGTTAACGCAAAAAAAATAGATATCTACTGTGATGAGAAGCTCAAATTTAAATTTGAGTTAGCTAAAATCATCTACTGTCTTTATTTAGAGATGGCTGTATATAAAAATAAATTCTTTAAATCCCAAGAACAAAAGGGCGCAATAGGCGAAAAAAAAGCAAGGATTCAAAATCCTTGCTTGATCTAAAACTAATTCTTTATGAGTGTCCAAACTTAAATGTACTACTCTGACAGTTTTGCGTTAACGCAATTTTGAGTTAACGCAAAATCATC
>JAAYJM010000096.1 GCA_012522895.1 Ignavibacteria bacterium | reverse complement strand
TAAATCTATTGAGCAATTAACACACGAGTGCAATAGAATATATGATTTCAAAGTAGTTGCACTTTTTGACCAGTATTTTGCAAATCATTTAATAAAATCGCGGCGCTCAAATGAAATGCCAATTAGAAAAGTTGAACTAAAAGAGGGAATGATAATTTCCCGCAATATTATAACAGAATCCGGAGTTAAGCTCATTGCTTCCGGCATCAGACTGAGCGAGGAGTCATTGAAAAAGTTAATTGAAATAACAGAAAACGATTCAATTATAGGAAAAATTTACATTCGAGATATGGGAAAGCAATATGATTACTCTCACAAGGGTTGACGGAACAAAAATCACGATAAATGTCGATGAAATTGAGTTCTATCAAACTATTCACGAAACTACTGTTTCATTGATTAGTGGGAGGAAAATTATTGTAAAAGAAAATTCTGAGGAGATTACTGAAAAAGTTATTAAATTTAAACAAGCTTGCTTTCAAAAAGCATTTAGCACTTGATGCTGCGTTTAAAATGAAGATGAATATTGCATTACAGTCCCCTCAATTATTGAATATTTGTAGATTTTTTGCGCTTTCTTTTTTCTCCTTTCCATCTAAACTCGAAAAGAAATGCGAAAAAATCTTTTTTTTCTTTAAAAATTTGATTAATTTAAAAATAATAAATAGTTTTTTTATTTTAATTATAATCATTTTTTTTTCTAATAATATCGAAGCACAGGAGCAGAGCGAGTTCAACTTGACAAGAGATGGGGAAAACTACTTGGCTTATGGATTGGATAAAATTGCTAACACTGCCATTTTTAAGCTAAACGGACTTTATTCGGCGGAATTGTTCGGAGCGAGATTTGCTATTTTCAATCAGTATAAAGGCACAAGTTTTATAAGCGCAGTTGCTAATTTTCGCGATGATGAAAATCTTGCAGTAAAGATGAGCTATCCTGTTTCAAACTTATTTTCAGTCTATTCGCTCAGCGCGTTAAATCTTTCGCTTGACTCGCGATCTATTGGCTTAAATAAGTTAGAACGGCTTAATACAAGTTTGGGGCTTAGGCTCGATTTGAATAAAAGTGATTTTTTGCAATTTAGCGCTGGAATGGAAAAAAATACTCAGCTCGATATTATTTCAAATGGTTCTTTATTCAAATTAGATGGCGAGCTAAATAATTATAGAATAAATGATTATATGTTTTCTTCAAAGCTGAATGGTGAATATTTGGGCTTGAATTATAATAGAAATAATTATAACCTTGATTTATTTGCCAAGGTCTTTAAAGATTTTGATAAGGATAATAGAATAGCATTTAATCTACAATATAAAATGCTAAACCGAGCATATATATCGCCAATAAACACAATTAGTTATGAAATGCCTCTTATTGAAAATCGTTTGGAAAATCGATTAGAAGCAAATCTCCAATTCGATTTTGCGCTAACAGACTATTTGCAATCTGAGCTAAGGCTTAGCTCGAATAATATCTTAGTTGCAAGAGATTATAGTTACAGCTTAGAAAATGAATCCCAAACAAAAGTAGCCCGGGATTTGCAAGATTTGCAGCTCGGTTTTTATTTTCTTACTAAATTTCGCTTTCATAGTTTTTCCCAAAATATTGGTATCAGTTTTAATAGTAGAAACGAAGCAAATTCTATAGATAAAAAGTTTGAAATTAGTAAAGCAGACGAAGATTTAGTCCGCTCACTTGAAAATCAAAGGGATAATTCTTCAAACAGGACTCGACTTTTTTCTAATCTCAGCTATACTCCAACCCAAAAGGACACAATAAGCTCAAGCATAAATATTTCTTTATATCAATATGATACCCCAAGCAATTTGAATTACGATGACCGCGATGAGTTCAATTTGATTTTTAATTTAACTTACGCGCACCGCTTCAATCAAAGCTTTTCATCGCGAATTGCATTTGAAACTCAGCATAATCACCTTGTTTTTTTGAAAAAGCAAAGAAGCGGGCAGAATAATTGGAATAGAATTATTCGTCTGGCGCCATCTTTTTTTTGGCAGACAGAAAAATTTGTTCTTGTGCCTCAATTTGAAATTCTTGCCAATTATACTGCTTACGATTACGAAGACAAGAAAAGTCAAGTGAAATCTTTTAGCTTCCGTCAAATTGGGTATAAAGATACTATTTTTATTCATCTCACAAAAAGTTACAGTCTACAATTTTCAAATATTTATAAATACTCTGAGCGGGGTATTTTAAATTGGGCAGATTTTTCTGAATCTCCTCAAAATGGAATTTCAGAAATATTTATTAAGGCACTTTTATATTACAATTTATCTGAAAAACTTGCGTTGGCAAGTGGGCTGCGTTATTACTCAATAGTTCAAAAATCATTAAGCAAGCATTCAAGCACTTTTGCATTCGGCACTTACAGTCAGCGTTCTTTTGGACCTGAGGCATTAATTCATTATAAATTTAAAGATTCTGGGGCTGCTTATATTTCAGGTTGGCTGGAATACCAAAGCATAAATAATTCAGCAGCTCGTATTGTTCCAAGCTTATATCTTTTTACAATGCTAAATCTATAACGAAATGGAAGAAACAATTTATATTCATAAAACGCTTGCAAGCGACAAAAATGCGGTAAAGATAATAGAACCTTTGATTTGGGATATAAAGAACTCTTTATCTTTAACAGATGAAAGGATTTATAATATTTTAATAGCTGTAACTGAGGCTATTAATAACGCAGTCAGTCATGGCAATAAGTATGACACGACTAAGAAAGTAGAATTTTCCATTAGAGTTATTGAGAACGAAATTATTTTTGTTGTAATTGACGAGGGGAGCGGTTTTAATCCCGAGAACGTCCCCGACCCCCGAGACCCAAATAATTTATTCCGCGAAGGTGGGCGTGGTGTTTTTCTTATTCAGCAACTCTCAGATGAGGCATTTTTTTCTGATAATGGGCGCCAGCTGACTATGAAATTCTTTATAAATAAGCAATCATAATTGCAGATCTACGAATTGAAAGGCATCGCCATCGAACAGCCCTTTGTCGCTTAATTTTAGCTTTGGTATTACAAGCAGCGCGAGAAAGGAAAGCGTCATAAATGGTTCTGAAAGCGTGCTTCCCAATTTTTTTGCGGCATTGTCCAGCAGAATATATTTTTTTGCAACCGTTTGAGCATCTTCATCACTCATAATCCCAGCTATTGGCATTGGCAGAGAAATCAGCTCTCCCTTATGAGCAAGGGCAAGACCACCTTTATTTTTAATTACTTCGTTAATTGCTTTGCACAAACTTTCATCATCGCAACCAAGCGCTATGATATTGTGAGAATCGTGGGCAATGCTTGTGGCTATGCTGCCTTTTTTCAATCCAAAATTCTGGACGAAAGCAAGAGCTGGAGGGGATTCCTTATAGCGATTAACTAAAGCGAGCTTTAAAATATCTTTTTCTGGATCTGAAACGATTTTCCCAGCTTCAATTTTCGCTTCCTCAATCAATTCATTTGTAAAGAGTTGCCCATCAATTACTTCAATAACTCTAATTCTTTCTTTTTCTGCTTTGATTTCAAAATCGCTAATTTTCTTTTCTTTTATGTTAAAATTATTAACCAAATCAATTTGCACTGGCTCAATTAAAGATTTTCCGCGCTCAGCAACTAAATTCCCTTTTATATAAGTCGCTTGGACTGTGAAATCTTTTAGATTATCTACTATTATGAAATCTGCATCATCGCCAATTTTTAGCATTCCAATATCTAAATTATAATGCTCTATTGGGTTTAAGATAGCAGCTCTTAAAACGCTAAACAATTCATAGCCTTGCGAGACCGCGCGCTTTACAATTAAATTTATATGCCCCTCCATCAAATCTTGAGGGTGCTTGTCATCACTTGAAAACATACACATTTCGTGATGGCTTTCAAGCAAGGGAGATAAGACTTCGAAGTTTTTTGCAGCCGAGCCTTCGCGAATAAGGATTTTCATTCCTAAACCAATTTTTTCCAAAGCTTCTTCAAGCCTAAAGCACTCGTGGTCTGTCGAAATGCCAGCAGCAATGTATTTTTTCAAGTCATCTCCACGCAAGCCGGGCGCGTGTCCGTCTATAGGTTTTTTATATTCTTTGGCAATATTCAGCTTTTCAATTGGATCTGGGGATTCGTATATAACACCGGGAAAATTCATCATTTCGCTCAAATACTTCAATTTCTTTTCTTTGAATAAAAAGCGAATATCATCTGGGCTAATTCTCGCTCCAGCGCTCTCAAAATCTGTTGCTGGAACGCAAGAGGGAGCGCCAAAATAAAACTTGAATGGAACTTTATTAGCGTTTCGAAGCATGAATTCTATTCCCTTTATTCCAAGCACGTTTGCTATTTCATGCGGGTCTGAGCAAGTTGCAACTGTGCCATGAATTACTGCAAGCCGAGCAAATTCGCTTGGCGTCAGCATAGAACTTTCTATGTGAATGTGAGAGTCAACGAAGCCGGGCATAATGAACTGTTTTTGCTCATCTTGGGATTTTTGAATGGAATGAATTTTTCCATCTTTAATTTTTATTAATGAGGGCTCTATTTTTCTGTTTATTATATCAACTAAATTTCCAGATATTTCAAAATCTTTTGGCATTGTTACTCCATTTTATGAGCAAAATTTAATAATTATCAGTATTGCTCTTTGCTTTACTTTCCATAATTTCTAATAGCTTAGAGATATTTATTCCTCTTTTAGCAGAAATAGCGACTGAGCCTGGAAATTCCTTCTTTAATGATTTTAAAATAGAAGGATCCTCAAGCAAATCAATTTTATTTAAAATAAGAATAGTTTCTTTGTCTAAAATTTTTAATTGCTTTAAAGTTTCATTTACAGCTGCAATGTGATCGCGAAACTGTGGATGTGAAACATCGACCAAATGCAGTAAAAGGTCTGATTCCAGCGCCTCGGAAAGCGTGCTTCTAAAAGAAGCAATAAGATGAGCGGGCAATTTTCTAATGAAGCCAACGGTATCGGAGATAAGAATTTTACGCCCACTTTCAAAGCGGTATGAACGGACAGTTGTGTCCAAGGTAGCAAAGAGCTTATCTTCAACTAAAACATTGGCTTTCGTCAGTAAATTCATTAAAAAAGATTTTCCAGCGTTGGTATAGCCAACCAATGCAAACCTTGTGATGGCGGAGCGTCTTTTTTGCTGTTCTTTCCTTTGAACAGAAATTTGCTCTAATTTTTCTTTTAACTGCTTGATTCTACGGCGAATAACACGTCTATCTGTTTCTATTTGAGTTTCGCCAGGTCCTTTTGTTCCAACACCTCCATATTGCTTGGAAAGGTGTGTCCACATTTTGGAAAGGCGGGGAAGGAGGTATTGATACTGGGCAAGCTCGACCTGCGTTTTTGCTTCAACAGTCTTGGCGTGCTTAGAAAATATATCCAAGATCAATGAAGATCTATCCATTATTTTGACTTGAAGCTCGCTGTTTAAGTTTTTTATTTGTGAAGGGCTTAGCTCATCATCGAAAACCACAAGCTGAATTTTTTCATCTTCAATCAGCTGCTTAAGCTCCTCAACTTTTCCTCTTCCGATTGCGGTAGCCGGGTTGGGCGAGTCAAGCTCTTGATAAATCTTTTCAATCACCTCGGCGCCAGCAGTATTTACTAAATTTTCAAGCTCATCAAGTTGTTCAAACACAGCTTCGCGGTCGGAAGATTTTTTCCCAACCGCTATCACGATTGCTTTTTCTACTGTCTGAACATTTTCGTGCATAAATTATCTGCCCATTATTTTCACTAACATTTTTTGCAATATATACATTCTATCAGTTGAAGAGGATTTTAGCATTTCGTCAGCTTCAATTAAATGTGAAAAAGCGTTTTCAATTTCGGATTGCGTATAAAGTTTAAGTGATTCCATATATTCTTTTAAAAAATAAGGGTTTACGCCAACCTGCCCAGCAATTTGATAATTATTTCCAGCACTTGCTTTCTCAATAAGTTTAAAAAGTGTTATAAAAAATTTAGTTAAAATTACGACAATAAGAATTTCCTGCTGCTCATTTTTTTGCATTTTTTCTAAAATTAGGGAAGCTTCTTTTAAGTTCCTTTTTGCAACCTGCTTTTGAAATTCAAAAACGTTGTGTTTTCTTGAACTCCCTGTTACAGCTGCCACATCATCAATGTTTATTTCTTTTCTTTCATCGGTAAAGGCAACTAATTTATCTACTTCGTTGCTTAAATCTCGTAAGGACTGATTTGTTTGAGCAACTAAGAATTGGCAAGCGTCTTCTTGAATTGATTTCTTAAAAAGGTGAACTCTTTTTTTTACCCAGCTGTCAAAACTTTGCTCTTTAACCTTTGGATATTCTATCCAAGAATGCTCGCTAAAAATTTGTTTATAAGGAAAGGCAGCCGAATCGAGCATTTTATCAAACTTTTGGGGATTGGCTTCGGCAGAGCTTATTCCATCGAATTGAGGCAGAGAGGCAGTAAGAATTAAAAAAGTTGAGCTTGAAGGTTTGGATAAATAATTGGCAAATAATTTACTTTCATTGCTTTTCTTTTTGCTTTGTTTTGCGGGGAAAAGTAACTGAAATTGCTTAACTGCCAGCACACGTTTTTCTCCGATAAAAGGAAATGTGTTGCACTTTTCAATTATATTTTCATAGCTAATGCTTTCTGCGTCAAGGATTTCTGTGTCGTATTCCGAGGAAATATCAATCGAAGATTGTTTGACAATAGCTTTAAAAGCCTCTTCTAATAAAAAATCTTCTTCTCCAAAAAGCAATAGTATGTTTGGGTATTTCTTTGTTTTTATAATTTTTTCTATATTTTCCATTGTAGCTTAATTCTTAATTCTATTTTTTGACAAAAGCAAGATAAATACTCAGATAAAAAGAGCCTTTTTTATTTTTTCTATAATCAATTCAGCGCTTGATGGTTTTACAATATAATCAGAAATATTTAGCTTTACCAAACTTTCAAAAAGCGATGAAGAGCTGAGCGCCGAGCAAACGATAACAGGCAAAGCTTTAGTAGCTTCGTTGTTCCTTATTTTTACAAGTGCAGAAAACCCATCCATTACAGGCATTTCCATATCGAGTATTATCAGATCTGGCTTTGTGTTTTCAAGTATTTCAAATGCTTCTAAGGGGTTTTGAGCTTCCAAAAACTCAAATCCGAGTGCTTGTTCGATAATTGTTCTAAAATACTTTCTTACGAGTTCAACGTCATCAACGACTAAAATTTTTTTCATAAGGGCACCTTTACGCTTTTTGAAAAAGAGTAAGCATTATTTCATAACTAAAATCCGAGAAGGAACCTCGCCCACTTCAGATAGCTTAAATAGAGAACGTTTCATCTCCTCAGTAATAGTTTCTCCTTGAGAAGCTATAAGCAAGCCAAAAGAGCTGTAATAGCTTTCAGCAATAACCATTCCGGGCGACAGTTTGTCGATTGCAACTCTCATTAACACTCTTTTTCCAAGCGACTGCCTTTCTGCTTTAATAATGTCAGTAAAAACTTCTATCACTTTTGTATCGAACAAATTGCCAGACTTTGAATGCAGGTAATTCATCGCAGTAGCAAAGCGTGTATTTGTCGATTCAAGGTAGGAATTTGAGCCGATTACAAGCGAGGAGACAAGAGGGCTATTTGGCTTGCTGCTGGGTCTTTTTGCGATCATATTGTGGTATGTGTCAACAACGCAAATAATAGCTGCTGCGGGGTTGATTTCCTTGCCCATTAAATGATTTGGGAAGCCGGAGCCATCAATTTTTTCGTGGTGCTGATGCACTATTTCAGAAATAGTTTTTAAGCTTGGGTTTTTATCGAGTATTTGTTTTCCTATTACTGGATGAGTTGCATACTGTTTGTATTCGCTTTCCTTCATTTCATTAGGAAATTTTGCGAGCAGACCGTCTTTAAAGCCGAGCTTCCCAATATCGTGAAGCAAGCCAGCCGCTTGAACCTCGTAAACATCTGCTTCGTTCATCCCAAGTTTTTTTGCCACCTCGACGGACTTTTCTGAAACAAAGCGCGAGTGGCTTGAGTCATAATAAAACTCGCGAAGCGAGGCAATCGAAGTTAATAGTTGCATGCAGTGGAAAAAAGATTGAGCAAACTGCTCATGCAAATCCTCTGCAAGTCCTTCTAATTCTTTTATTTTATTTTCTAATGATTGTTTTTCTTCTTCATTCATTGTATTTTATATTTATATTTTTTCAATAGAAATTATATTTGGTTTGTCTACTGGAAAGCCTAAAAACCTTTGAGCTGCATCATAAAACATTGTTGGAACATCAGTTACATAAAAAGTGATTTTGGGCTTTCTTATAAATTCTTCTTTATCGTCAATTAAAGCGGCTTTTTCTGCAAGCAGTCTTATTGCTAAAACAGCGGCATTTTCGCCAGAATCAATCAAAGTTACATCTCCAAGAATTGTCTTAATTAATTCACTTAAAAGAGGATAATGCGTGCAAGCTAAGATTAAAGTATCTATTTTGTTCTCAATAAATTCCTCAAGATATTCCTTAGCTATAAGTTCAGTAGCTGCGTGATGCAGCAATCCTTCTTCGACTAATGGAACAAACAAAGGACAGGCTTTTGCAAAAACTTGATAGTCTTTGCTTGCTGTTTTTGTTTTTATTAAATCTAAATAAGCATTGCTTGAAATGGTTGCCCTTGTTCCAATTATGCCAATCCGTTTATTGTTAGTTTCTCTTAAAGCAGCATTTACAGCGGGTTCTATCATTCCAATTACTGGGATATTGCTAATTTCCTTTATCGTGTCGAGGGCAATTGAGGAAACAGTGTTGCACGCGACCACAATAAGCTTAACCCCTTTTTCTAAAAGAAATTCTGTAGATTGCCTTGCATATTGCTCAACGGTCTGTTTAGATTTATTTCCATAAGGAACGCGCGCAGTGTCTCCAAAGTAAATATATTTTTCGTAAGGCAGGAACTTGATAAACTGTTTTAAAACGCTCAAGCCACCTATTCCAGAGTCGAAAACTCCAATTGGTTTAGTCTTATCCATAAATGCAAAAATACAAAATAATTGTAGTTTTAAAGATTTTTTGAAATAATTTTTCATTGCATTTCAAATTTTTAAATTTTATATTGTAATTTTGGAATACAAAAATTGATATTATTTTAATTTGATATTATTTTAAAAAACATAAAAGCAGGTGAAAAATGTCGAAAATGAATAGAATTGGCTTGATAACAGGCGGGGGAGATTGCGGAGGATTAAACGCATTCATTACCGGCGCAGTTCGTATGGCTCAGCATCTTAACATAGAAACTTGCATTATACCCAACGGTTATGCTGGGCTTTACAATATTGCAGACCTTACTCCTATTATTATTGACGAGAGCAGAGTTGATAAAATTCATTCTGGAGTTGCAGGCTCCGAGGCTGGGCATTCGAGAGTGAAAATATCGAAAATTAACGACCCTGCTAAATATGAAAGAATTCGTTTAGGTTTAATCAAGCATAATATTGATGGACTTATAATTGCGGGTGGAGATGATACTGGCTCGGTTATGGTGGATTTGGTGAATCAAGGGATTAACTGCGTTCACGTTCCAAAAACAATGGATTTAGACCTGCAAACATATTCAGTGGGTGGAGATTCGACCATAAATAGAATTTCCCGCTTCACTCAAGATTTGCGGACAACAGGGCTAACCCACAACAGAGCTTTGGTAATTGAAGTATTTGGTAGATATGCCGGGCATACTGCTTTCCGCGGAGGGATTGGCGCTGAGGCAGACTGCATTCTAATTCCAGAAATCCCAGTGGATTACGAAGTTGTTTACAGGCACTTTAAAAAAAGATATATGGAGCGATTAGAGACAAGTGATGTCAAAGGCTCAACTTACATTATTGTAGTTGCAGAAGGTGTAAGAAGTAAAGAAGGAGAGCATTTTTCTGATGCAAGCAAAGAAGATTCTTTTGGGCATAAAAGATTAGTTGGAGCGGGTGCTTACGTTAGAAGCCAGCTTGAACGCTATATGTATAAAGATAACGATTGGGAACCGTTTTTGAAAAAGCACGGTATCTATGTAGATGGGATTTATAGCTTTCCAGAAATACGTGAAATTAGTTTGGGGCATCTTGTTCGCTCAGGCGATTCAAGTTGTTATGACGTTACTTTTGGGAAGCAAGTTGGAGGTGCTGCTGTTTTACTTATGAAAAATGAAATCTTTGGGGTTACCGTGGTTGGAGTGGAAAACGAAGAAGTAACCTATATCCCTACACGCGAAGCAATTAAGCAGCGCTTTGTTAATTTGAATGAAATTTCTTTTTATGAATCATTAGATTTTTGCTTTGGCAGAGAGCCAGAAGAATACAATCCAGTATTTAAGCAGCAAATTGGAATGATCCATCGTTACTTGTAGTTTTTTAAAAAGTAAGTAGAAAAAAATTCAGCTACGCTCAAAAATCTAAAGATCTGATTTTGAGCGTAGCTGAAATGCATGAAATCCTTTTCTATCTATTTTTTATTGTTTTTTATAAGACACAATCACATTCAAAAGCATTTGTTGTGAATCTTTTAGTTTAAGCAATTCTCTTATTTTGTTATAATCCATAGTAATACGAGGTCTTGCAGCCATTCCAACCGAGGATGCGAACAAGCAGATATTTTGGGCAACAAGTCCGCCGTCAATTGCGCCCCAGGTATGCCTTTGCGTCTCATCTCCATATTTGAATTTAGAATGGTCGGACACAATTAAGAAAAAAGCCGGAGCGTTTGCAAATTCAGTTTGGCTGCCGGAAATCGCAAGGCGATGGTCTCCTTTTACTTTTTCTTCTAAAGTATGATTGGTTGAACTGTAAAGGAAAACAGCATTTTTTGTAAAAAGATATATATTTATGTCTTGAGAATTTGCAGCTGAGGAGGCAGTTCTATTCTCATCTTTTTGTCTGTTTATACCATTGGCAGCCCAAAGCAAATCCGAAATATCTTTTATGTCAATTTCGCTGCTATCGAACTCTTTTGCAGACGAACGCTGCGCCAAAGCACTCATCAAAGGCAAGCCCCGACTTGTGTCTGGCGGATTCAATTTGATTATATTTTTTGCATTTGTTTCCATAAATAAAAATAATATAGTTGAAAAAAGAAAAATTATTTGTTTCATAGCTTTTTATTGAAATATTATAATTTATTAAAAATATTATTGAGATTATTCAATTTACTCTTTCATTTTGAAAACTAAGAGCGTTGGCTGTTTGCCGCGGGCTTCGTTTGTTATAATCATTGTGCCGTCTGGCAAAAATGTAATGCCTTCTGCTTGAAGGAAAAGCTGCTCATCAAGTTTTTCGATATGCACTAAGTCCCCTTTTCTATTCATAATAAGAATAAGTTTTTCTACAGCAGAAATAATATAAATTTCATCGCTAATAGGATGGATCGCTATGCTTGCTGGTCTAAAATTGAAAGCTTTTTGCTTTCCTTTAGCGCTGATTAGATCGAAATGGATATTTAGCTTGTCTGCTAATTTTTGAACCTCGCTTACATTTAAACTGTAAAGAGGATTATCCAAAAGTTTTTTTGTGTTTAAATCAAAAGAGTAGATAAACCTTTCTTCTTTTAAGTCATGGCTCCTGGGCTTACTTTTGGCAGCGATAAGAACTCGATTATGCTTAGAATCGAAGCAAAGCCCTTCATTGTTATTGGTTTTTAAATCTAAATAATAGTTAATAAGCTCGGCGCTGTCGCTCATAAAGTTTCGCCATTCGCTCAAACGTCCATCGCTTCTTAAAATATAAATAGAATTTCCAGTAAAGGCAAGCCCTTCGAAATCCCCAGTTTCTTCAAATTTATGCTGGGAAAGTATTTCCCCTTTAATAAAATCATAAATAAAGACGATACCAAGCTCATCTTGAATAAGTGCAACCCGAGTGAAGTCAATATCGCTAATCCCGGAGACTTCATTAAGGATTGCAGGCAACTCATGCTTTATATCTGGCACATTGAGTTTATATTTAAACTCGTATTTAGCGTAATTTACCTTAAAAGCAAGTATCAGCAATATAAAAAAAGTAATGCTTTTTTTCATCGTTTTAGAAAAAATATTTAAAAAAAACAATTTTTTATTTTATAAGATGTTTTATTCTTTGCAAAATTGTATATTTTTTTTTAATTTGAGATTAGAATGCGGAGGTTTTATATTTAACAATTAATTTTCATACAAATATTTTGCATAAAAAACAAAAAATATATTTGATTTTTAAATTTTTTAGATTATTTTACTGTTTTAAAAAAGTGAACTTGAAAGTAATTCAATAGTTAAACAAATAACTGTTTTTTTTTAAGCGGAGGTATTATGTATAATTGCTATCGTAAAAGCCACAGTTTGCTAAACTATTTGCCTTTAGCAATACTGTTTGCTTTTTTCCTTTCACTTGGCTCCTTGAAAGCTCAAAATGAGGAGTTGTTTATCTTTGAAAGTTTTGAAGAGGGCGCTTTGCCTTTAGGCTGGTCCCAAGAATATGTCTCTGGAGCTGTTGATTGGACATTCCCTAATGGGACGACCGGGCAGCCGAATACTGCTCATGGCGGAGACAAGAAAGCTCTTTTCCAGTCTTCAAGCTATGATGGATATGCTACAAAGCTGATTACTCCGGCAATAAATTTCGGAGAATACACTAACGAGCCGACATTAAATTTTTGGCACGCTCAAAGAACTTGGGTCTCCGACCAAGATGAGTTAAGGGTCTATTATCGTCTTTCTGCTAACGACGATTGGATCTTATTAGAAGAATATTTAGAAGAAGTATATGATTGGACAGAAGAAACAATAGTATTGCCTGAGCTAAGCAATACCGTCTATATCGCTTTCGAGGCAGCAGGCTATTATGGGCGAGGAGTTCACCTTGACGACATCATAGTTTATGCTTCTACTCCACCTTCCTACTGCACTGTTTTGTCCGACTGCACATTGTATTGGATTGAAAACTTTGCCTTCGGAACAATTGACCATACATCAAGCTGTGGAGAAGGCTATAGCGATTATAGCCAGATTTCTACTGATTTAGAAGTAGGAGAAATTGTTCCAATTACCGTTACTCCAAACGAAGAAAATGAAAACCTTATTTGCGGAGTTTGGATTGATTGGAATCAAAACCTTGATTTTACTGATGAAGGAGAATTTTTTGAATTATCTTATGAAGATGGCTTGTTTGAGGGAGATATTTTAGTTCCAGCGACAGCTATGCTTGGAAATGCTCGAATGAGAGTAAGAATGCAGAATGCCAACATCAATCCAGTTCTTCAGCCATGTGGCCCTGACTTATTAGCCACTCAGGGAGAAGTCGAAGATTACACCGTAAATGTTTTGCCCAAAAATATGGAATATGTGTCCAGCACCACAACTCAAGCTATGGAATCCGTCTATATGGAGCAAGGCGTTGAAAATCAAGAGATTATTGGTATTGAGGTTGTAAGCGATGGACAGCAGAACCCAATTAGCATAACTTATTTTGAATTTGGAACCGATGGAACCACAAGTTTAAGCGATATTCAAAATGCAAAATTGTGGTTTACCGGAACAAGCAATGAGTTTGAAGCTACGTATCTAAATCTAGTTTGTGAAACAATAAATCCTCCAACAGAAATTTTTACTATGGGTGTTAGTGTAGAGTTGCTTCATGGCACAAACTATTTCTGGCTAACTTATGACATAGCAGAAGACGCAGCGCCAGGGAATTTTGTTAATGCTCAATGCACTTTAATAACAGTAGATGGACAAGACTATGAACCAACAGTAACAAGCCCAGGAGAGGGAAGGCAAATTGCTCTCTCGGGGCCTCAGTCATTAATAATCTTTGAAGATTTTAGCTCCGAAACATTCCCGCCTGCTGGTTGGTCAGCTGAGATTGGACAAGGAACTTATAATTGGGAAAGAGTTACAAGCGGAACAAGTCCAACTTGCTCTCCACACTCAGCTCCGGCTATGGTTCGTTATTATAGCTATCTGTCTTCGAGTGGTAATTTTGCAACGCTTTTCTCTCCGACTCTTGACTTATCGAATCGCGGAGCGGAAGAGTGCCCCGTTTCTTTTTGGACATATAGATATAGCAGTTCATATCAAGATAAATTTGAAGTATATGTTAATACCACAGCGAGTTTAACAGGGGCAACCTTGCTCGGCACTATTAATGTTTCTACTACTTTGCCTCCAGTTGAGTCCGCAAATGGCTGGTACGAATATACATTTAATATTCCAGCCCAGTTTAATGGACCAGCTGTTGTGATGTTTAAAGCTGTAAGTGCTTATGGCTACTCTATGCACATTGATGATATTAGCATCACAACTTATCCATCGGATATGGAATATGTGTCCAGCACCACAACTCAAGCTATGGAATCCGTGCTTATGAAGCAAGGCGCTGAAAATCAAGAGATTATTGGTATTGAGCTTGTAAGCGATGGACAGCTGAACCCGATTAGCATAACTGATTTTAGTTTCACAACTAATGGAACCACAAGCTTAAGCGATATTCAAAATGCAAAATTGTGGTATACAGGAACAAGCAATGAGTTTGAAGCTGAAAATCAATTTGGTGAAACGGTTGGAGAGCTTAGTGCAGCATTTAATATTGCTGGCAATTTAGAGTTGCTTCATGGCACAAACTATTTCTGGCTAACTTTTGACATAGCAGAGGGTGCAACGCCAGGGAATTTTGTTAATGCTCAATGCACTTCAATAACAGTAGATGGACAAAATTATGAACCAACAGTAACAAATCCAGGAGAGGGAAGGCAAATTTCTGCCCCGGGACCCGAGCCAACTATGTTTTTTGAAGATTTTACTTCAGAAACATTCCCACCGCTTGGCTGGACAGCTATGATTGGGCAGGGAACTTATAACTGGGAAAGAGTTACAAGCGGAACAAGTCCGACTTGCTCTCCGCACTCAGCGCCGGCTATGGTTCGTTATTATAGCTATTTGTCTTCAAACGGCAATTATGCAACGCTTTTCTCGCCGACTCTTGACTTGTCGAATCGCGGAGCGGAAGAGTGCCCTGTTTCTTTCTGGACATATAGATATAGCAGTTCTTATCAAGATAAATTTGAGGTATATGTTAATACCACAGCGAGTTTAACAGGGGCAACCTTGCTCGGCACTATTAACGTTTCTACTACTTTGCCTCCAGTTGAGTCTTCAAATGGCTGGTATGAATATACATTCTATATTCCGCCAGAATTTAATGGCGCCGCAGTAGTGATGTTTAAAGCACTGAGTAACTATGGCTACTCTATGCACATTGATGATATAAGTATTGCTACTTTCCCCTCAGATATGGAATACCTTTCTTGCACTACAAGGCAAATAGACGATCCATTGAGCCAAGGTGCAACCGAACAAGCTATTATTGGAATTGAAGTCGTTACTACTGGCGAGTTAAATCCCTTAATCGCAACAAACTTTAGCATTACAACTGATGGAACCACAAGTTTGAGTGATATACAAAATGCAAAATTGTGGTATACCGGAATAAGCAATGAGTTTGAAGCTGTAAATCAATTCGGCGAAACTCTTGAAGTTCCAACTGCTACATTTGAGATTTCTGGCGAACAGGAATTGGCTCCTGGCACAAATTATTTCTGGCTGACATTCGATATACTTGAAAATGCAGTAAATAATCATTGGGTTGATGCCGGATGCTTGCAAGTTACGGTAGATGGAGAAGACTATACTCCAACAGTAACACAGCCTCAAGGCGCAAGACAAATCCAAAGCCCATTTTCAGGTGTTTATACAATAGGAACAGACGGCGATTATCCGAGTTTAGAAGCTGCCTTCATTGACATTGCTTTGCTTGGCTTATCTGGTGATGTAGAGCTTTCTATTTTAGAAAATCAAGCATTAAGCGCAGCACTTACAATTGATCAGTGGAATGAGGTTGGACTTGGTGGCTATTATTTAACTATTAAAGCTGGAACTCCATATATTACTATTGAAAGAGCAGCGACAACCGAAGCAGTTATCATTCTTAATAACGTTAATCGCGTGATTATTGATGGTGAATTTAACGAAGGTGAAAGAAACCTTACTATAAGAAATAATGCAACAAGTGGAACTAACGCAGTAGTTTGGCTCAAGAGCTTGGGCAATGGTCTTGGCTGCGAAAATGTTACTATCAAAAATACTAACATTATTGGTGCAAATACTAGCGAATCAACCACAACAACATTAGGAATTTACGCTGGCGGCACTACTGTTTCGACATCTGGAGCAGGCGCCGACCACGATAATTTAACAATTCAAAATAATCATATTCAAAGAGCATATTATGGTATAAATGTGCTTGCAAGCTCAACCGGTGTTAATGATAATTTAAATATTATTGACAATGAAATTGGTAGCGATAATTCAGCTTATTTTGTGTGGTATAGAGGAATTAATATTTCTTATGCAAATGCCCCTGTGATTGCAAATAACTACCTCCGCAATTTAAGATTAACCACTGGCTCAACTAATTCAGCTATTGAAATTGGCGCAGGCTGTGGAGGTGCATTAATCAAAGCTAATAGAGTGATTGGTGTGGAACAATCAACCTCCGGTGGCTGGGGAGCTTATGGTATTAATATTAGCACTGCTACTGGAAACAGCGATATTACTATCGTAAATAACGAAGTCGCCGACATTTCAACAATGAATTACAGCGCGACAAGCACAACATATAATCCATTTGGAATTAGAATTGTAGGCGGAACGAATATAAAGGTTTGGCACAACAGCGTTAATCTTTTTGGTTATCAAGGCAGTGCAGGCTCTGCGGGCTCTTTATCCGCAGCATTCCTTGTTACAAGTGCAAGCGTTACAGGTCTTGATCTTAGAAACAACGTGTTTACAAACTCACTTGCTGGATTAGATGGCTCAGCTTCTTATGCAATTTGTATATTAGGCTCAGCTACATCATTCACAGATATTGATTTCAATGATTACTATGCAGGCGGACCTTTTGGCGTTTTGGGACATATTGGAACAAGCTATGCTGTTGGAAACAGTAAAACAACATTGGAGGCTTGGCAGACAGCAACGAACAAAGATTTTGATTCAAAATCTGAAGATCCAGAATACACAGCAAATAATCATTTACTTCCAACTTCAACTGCCTCGCCGCTTGTTTTTGCAGCTACCCCAATTCCAGAGGTAACAGATGATATTTTAGGGAATGAAAGAGGCATTCTGCCAACTATTGGCGCTTATGAAGTGGAATTAGTAGGTTTGATGCCACCGGTTCTTGTTTCACCTTTAAACAACTCTTATGCAGTTTCAAGAAGACCTCAATTTACTTGGGAACCAGTAGAATTTGCGCAAACCTATCAGATTCAAATTGCAACAGATGAGAATTTTAATAATGTTGTTGCTTATCAAATAGGAATTCTTACAACAAGCTATACACAAAATGCACAGTTAGCTGAGCTTACTCAATACTTCTGGCGAGTAAAAGGTATTTCTTCAAGTGCAGGCGGAAATTGGTCCCAAGCTTGGAACTTCTATACTCAAGGCACGCTCGCTGCACCTGCTCCTGTTTCTCCTCAAAACGCAGCCGCAAATCTACACTCAAACGTAGAATTTGTATGGAACGGAGTTACTGGTGCAAATAAATACACAGTTCAAGTTTCAGGAACAGAAGATTTTTCAGACATTGAATACGAATTTGCTGATTTAACAGTTACAAGCCAAATGATAACTGGTCTTGAATTAGTATCTAAATATTATTGGCGTGTAAATGCTACAAATGGTCTTAATATAAGTCCTTGGTCAAACACCAGATACTTTACTACTGGTGCATTTGCTACTATTGGCACTGGAACCGCAACAAACACAACTACTGGATATCCAGCCCCTTATGGTAATTACTATTGGGGAGCAAAGCATCAAATCTTAGTTCTTGCAAGCGAAATATATGCTGCAGGTGGCTTCCCAGGCGCACTTGCTTCATTATCATTTAATGTTGCAGATCTAAATGGTTCTTTGCCTTTAACTGATTTTGAAATTAAGTTAAAGCAAACTACAGCGACAGCATTAGACGCAAGCTGGGATACAGATGGATTTACCTCAGTATACTACAATTCATCATTAGTAAATAATGTTGGCTGGAATGCACACATATTTAATAGTTCTTTCCCATGGGATGGTAGTTCTAATATTTTAATAGATATTTGCTTTAATAATTCCACATACAGCTATTGCCAAAGCACATACTATACAGTAACGACTAATAATTCAGTGCGTTACTATAGAGGGGATAATGCAACTGTTTGCTCCGCTCCTGGCGCAGCAACTCTGTCTACCTCGAGACCTAATATGCTGTTTGGTATTGATTTTGGAAATATTGCTCCACCAAAGAATTTATTACCAGAAAATGGGGCAGTCTATCAGTCATTGCTACCATTTATTGACTTTAAAGACGTGGAAGGTGCAACTTCTTATGGCTTGTTAGTTGCGACAGACCAAAATTTCACAAATATTGTGATAAATGAAACTGAGCTAAGCTCAAGTCAATATCAAGTGCCAGCTGGCTCTGAATTGCAGCAGATGACAACTTATTATTGGAAGGCAAACGCAACTGACGGCTATGATATTAGCCCATGGTCTTCTGTTTGGAGTTTCGTAACAGATGGAAATTTAACAGCTCCAGTTTTACTTGCACCAGCAAATAATGCAACAGAGGTTTCAGCTTCTCTTGTCTTTGATTGGGCAAACGTATTCACTGCTGCAACTTATCAAATCCAAGTTGCTTATGAACCATCATTTACTTATATAGTAGCAGAAGAATTAGCAGAAGACTCTAATTTCGAGCTTGGCTTAGAAAAGAGTTCGACATACTACTGGAGAGTAAGAGCTGGAAAACCAAACTTTGCTGATCCAGGACCTTGGTCTGAAACTTGGGAGTTCTCAACTGGGGCTTCCTTCCAAGTTGGAAATGGAACTTTGACTAACTCAACCACATCTTACCCGGCTCCTTATGGGAATTGGTATCAAGGTGCAAAGCATCAAATTTTAGTTTTAGCAAGCGAAATTAATCCAGACGGAAGTTTTGCAGGCAACTTGACTTCATTGTCCTTTGACGTTGCCGCGCTTAATACAACAAACGAACTTGCTAATTTTGAAATTAGAATGAAGCAAACTACTGAAAACATTTTAAGCACAAGCTGGGATAATACTGGCTTTACAACAGTATATTTCAATCCTTCATTAGCTAATGTGCTTGGATTGAACACACACACATTTGCAACTCCTTTCTATTGGGATGGCGTTTCAAATATATTAGTTGATGTTTGCTTTAATAACACATCTTATGGATACAATCAATCTACATATTACACAACTACTCCATTTAATTCGGTGCGCTATTATAGAGCAGACAACCAAACTGTTTGCACTTCGCCCGGCTCTGCGACAGTGTCTTCTGATAGACCAAATATGATATTTGACGTAGAAGCAAGTGGAGGATTGTCAACACCATACCTTATTGCTCCAAGAAATGAAGCAAAGAATGTTATGTCTAAACCTTTGTTTGATTGGACAAATGTTCCATCTGCCACAGAATATCAGATTCAAGTTGCTGGTGATGCAGACTTTTCAGATTTGATTGTTGATGATATTACTACAGCTTCTAATTATTCTACAGCTGAATTGGATTTTGGCGCCAATTACTATTGGAGAGTAAAATCAATTAGCGGAGATCAATCGAGCCAATGGACTGAGGCTTGGACATTTGAAACTGAATACATGTATATTGTTGGTGAGGGAACGAACTTTAACGAAGATAACCAATATCCCGCCCCTTATGGCAATAAATATATGGGAGCAAAGCATCAAATCCTTTACCGTGCATCAGACATTATTGCAAGTGGATTTATGCCCGGTGAAATTAATGGCATTGCGTTTGACGTTGCTGCGACAAATAGCTGCGGAGCGTTAAACAACTTCTCTATTAAGATGAAAGCTGTTACGCAAAATGCACTTACTAATTTTGATAATAGCGCAGGCTGGGTTGAAGTTCTTGCTCCAACTAATTACGCGCCGGCGCTTGGTTGGAATATGCACCGCTTCGACACACCATTCGTTTGGGATGGCGTTTCTAACGTGCTTATTCAAACTTGCTTCTATACTCCATCAACCACTTTTAACGCTTCTACGTATTATACAGCTACTTCATACAATAGCGTAGCGGTAAAGTATCAAAATGGTAATCCAAATATTTGCGATGCCAGATCGGCAAGCTCGGTTTCTATGAACCGTCCAAATATTGGACTTATAGGTAAAGGAATGTTGGCAGCGCCTACGCTTGTTTCTCCTTTAAATAATGCGATTAACGTTCCATTATTCCCAACATTTAATTGGCAAGCAGTGGGCCCCGAAGATTTAGTTCGTTACAGCATCATTGTTTCAGAGAATGAAGACTTTACTGGTAGAACTCCATTTGCAGCCGAGGACATAACTGGAACTACTATCCAAGCTATACTTCCTTTAAAAAATAATACGGTGTATTATTGGAAGCTCAGGGCATCGATTGATGAAGATATAGTTTCTAATTGGTCTGAGGTTTGGGCATTTACTACCCAGTTAGGAGCTCCAACTTTGGCTCAACCAGAGAACAATGCTGTCGGAGTTGTCCTAAACAGAGCATTGTCTTGGAACGCACTTGAAGGAGCTGCAAGCTATCAATTACAGTTATCATTAAACAGTGAATTTTCGACTACTTTAATAAATCAAGTTGGATTAAATGGCTTAAGTTATTTATTGTCAAATCTCGAATTAAATACTATGTATTATTGGAGACTTAGAGCAGTTGATATGTTTGGCAATAGCACAAATTGGTCTGAAACCAGAAACTTTACAACAGTCTTAGCTACGCCAACACTTGTCTCGCCTTTAGACGATGTTGTTTCAATAGCGCTTGACCCTGTTTTAACTTGGAACAGCTCAGCAGATGCTAATCAATATCAAGTTCAGGTATTAACAGGTTATTCGCTTGATTCAACAGTTTATGACTTCAACACTATTTCTTTGAGTGCCGGAATTCAAGGATTAGAGCCAAGCACTTGGTATGCTTGGAGAGTAAGAGCTAAGAGCTCTACAGGTAATTTTAGCAACTGGGCTACTATGTGGCTGTTCTTAACTCAATTAGCTGAGCCAACTCTTTTAACTCCCGCAAACAATGCTGGCGGCGTTAGCTATACTAATGCACAATTCACTTGGGAAAATGTTCCTGATGCTGACTACTATTACTTTGAGCTTGCTTCGGACAGCGAATTTGAAGAAATAATTGAAAGTGAAGAAATAGAGTATTATAACAATTATCAAGTTAACAATTTATTACCCAATACTCAATATTTCTGGAGAATTCAAGCTTATGATGATTGGTATGAAAATTATAGTTCCTGGTCTGAGATATTTAGCTTTAGAACAGCTGTCGGTCCTGTAACTTTATTATCACCAGTAAATAATGCAGTTCGCCAATCATTAAATCCAACTTTTGAGTGGGAAGCTATTGAAGGCGCAACATACCATATTCAAGTATCTCCTTATGCACACTTTGGAGTAACTCCTGTTAACGCTATCGGGCTTACAGCAAACAGCTACTTTGCTCAAAATGCTTTAATGAATAATCATAGCTATTATTGGAAAGTAAGAGCGAGTAAAGACGGAGTAACTGGTCCTTGGTCAGATGTATTTACATTCTTAACTGAGCCGATAGACTTTACTCCTTGGACCCTGGTAGAAACAAATAATAGCTCGACAATCATAGTTCCAAGTGATGCTGTATCGCTAATTGGGGATCGTTCTTTTGTTACTGGCGATGCTATTGGCTTGTTCTACGATAATGACGGAATATTTGCTTGCGCTGGCTATGGTGTTTGGGATGGGAACGAGCTTCCAATTACTGTTTATGGAGACGACCTATCGACAACAGAAAAAGATGGATATTCTATTGGAGAGACATATTTATTCAAGGTTTGGGACAATGAGGCAAAAGACATTTACAATGCTGAGCCGATTTTTGCTTCAGGACCTGATAATTATCAAATTGCAGCAGTTTCAGTTCTGTCAAGTTTAGAAGTTCTTACTACGGAAACGCAGTCGCTTCAATTGACTAACGGCTGGAATATGATTTCAAGTTATCTCAGCCCAACAGCTCCAAATGTTGTGAATATTTTTGCTCCTATTGCTTCAAACGTGAGAATAGTTAAAAATTCACTTGGACAGCAATACATTCCTCAATGGAATATCAATACGATTAATAATTGGAATATTAGGCACGGCTATATGGTTTATATGTTAGCTGATGCTGAACTTCAAGTTACTGGTGAAAAAATCGATCCAGTTGCAACTCCAATTTACTTGCAATCGGGCTGGCGATTGTCTTCATATTTGAGAGACAATCCTATTGCAGCTCAAACAGGTTTTGCTTCAATTCATAACCAGTTAATAGTTGCAAAGAGTGGCTCTGGTGAAGTTTATATTCCTCAATTCAATATCAACACAATTGGTGATCTATTGCCCGGCGAAGGCTATAACTTATATGTTTCTGCAAATGCCGAATTAGTATATCCGAGCAACGTAATCCAATCAAGAGCTGGTATTAACGATATTACTCCATTGCCAAAATATTTAATTCCAACTGTAAAGAACACTGGAAATGACGCTACACTTGTCCTTGATTTAGGCAATAGCTTTAATAATCAAGAAGTTGGCGTTTGGAGTTCAAAAGGTGAATTGATAGGCGCAGCCGTTATTAACAATGGCTTTGCTGGAATTAATATTTGGGGTAATAATGAATTAACTCAAAATGACGAAGGCGCCATCGAAGGGGATTATTTGTTAGTAAAAACTTATAACCCGACCGATGGTAAATATAGCGATCTTAATCTTTATCAGATTAGCGAACTTCTTAGCGGCACAAATCCAGAGTATATCACATATACTCAAGGTGCGATTTACTTTGCAAAAGCCATTGCAGAAGGAAATGCGATTGCTGGAGACATTGCAATTAAGAACATTCCAAACCCGGCGACAGCTAATACAGTAATTGAGTTTAGCCTGCCAAACGAGGGAGATGTGGAAATTGACTTATACTCAATAAGCGGTCAAAAGATTGCAAGCATTACAAGTGCAAACTTTAAAGCTGGCATCCACACAGTTAATTTCGATGTTTCTAACTTGGCATCTGGAACTTATAATTTAGTTATTCGCTCTGGCTTCAAGCAAGCAAATCAAATAATGCTTATTACAAAGTAAGCTTATGCGTTTTTTATAAAAGGCAGCCTATGCAAATAGGCTGCTTTTTTTTCTTTGAATACAAAAAAGCAGAATTAATCCAAATCGCTCTTGTTTAATTACAGATTTTTCTTTAATTTGTAATATGTTTTCAAATCATTTTTCAATGTTTTTATGCTTAAATTATACAAATATCTTATTGTTATATTTCTTCTTTCCTTTTCACAATTGGAATTATGCTCATTTTACTTTGCTGAGAATATTGGGCAGCTAAAAAATCAAAATAATGCTTATAATAATGAAGTTTTATACTATTTTTCTTCAAATAACTTTAAATTACATATAAAGCAAAATAGCATTAGCTATGAACTTTATAATGTGATTAGTGAAACGGATAGTGTTTTCGATTATAAAAAAATACGTAACAAATACTATACAGAAAAACCTTTAAAGAATAATCAATTTACTAAGCGGACAATCCAATTTGCAAGAATAGATCTTGAGCTCGTTGGGGCAAATCCTGCCACAATCGAAACTGTTAATTCTCAAAACAGCGAGCCAGAGCAAATAATGTATTCGGTTTTAAATAATGAATATGTAAAAGTTCCAAGATATTCAGAAATACTATATAAGAATATATACGATAATATTGATTTAAAGCTCTTTTTTAATAGAGAAGGAAAGCCTAAATATGATTTTATAGTTCACCCGGGCGGAAATCCTTCCGATATAGTAATTAAAGTAAATGGAGCTGACAATCTTGCTTTCAATAAAAACGATAAGACCCTTAGTTTCAGTACTTATCTCGGCTCAGTCCAAGAGCATATCCCGCTTGCATATACAAAGGATAATTACACTTCAAAATTGCGGACAAGAGTAGAAGGCAATTTTAAAAGAATAAGCGAAAATACTTTTGGATTTAGCATAAAACATTACGATAATAGTAAATGCTTGATTATAGATCCGCAAATTTTTTGGGGCACCTATCTTGGTGGCGAAGATATGGATTTTATTTATGGGCTTGCAAGCGATAACGAAGGAAATGTCTACGCTGCGGGCGAGACGATGAGCTTGAATAATATAGCATCCCAGGGCGCATGCCAAGGCGAAATTGCTGGTTTTATTGATGCTTTTATAAGAAAGTTTGATAAAAATGGACAAGTAATTTGGTCTACTTATTTTGGTGGAGAAGAACACGACTCCGCTTATGGTATTACTTGCGATAGCGATGGAAATGTTCTTATCGCCGGCTACACAATGAGCGAAAATGGAATTGCAAGCACAAACGTTTGGCAAGAGAATAACAATGGCGGCTATGGCGATGCTTTTATCGCTAAGTTTTCCTCAGAAGGGGAATTTTTATTGGGAACTTACTTTGGCGGAACAGATTACGATTGCGCCAATGGTATTGCCTGCGACAATTTGAACAATATTATTATAACAGGATTTACTAATAGCAGTGATTTTATCTCAACCCCAAACTCTTTTTTAACGGATTATCAAAACTATGGCGATGCTTATCTTGCAAAATTCAATCCATCGTTAGAACTTGTTTGGTCGACTTATTTCGGTTATGAGGATTATGATTCTGGCGCCTCTGTTGGGGTTGATTCCTTAAATAACATATTTGTTGCAGGTCAAACAAATAGTTATATGAATATCAGCTCAGAAGGCGCTTTTCAAGAAGAATTTGGTGGCTTTTCAGACGGCTTTTTAGCAAAATTCAATTCCGATGGCGATAGAATTTGGACAAGCTACTATGGCGGTGAGCTTGATGACGCTTGCAATTCTGTTAAAGTTGATAATAATAATGATGTTTTGATTGCCGGATACACAAATAGCGTTCTTGATATTGCCTCCGAGGGTGCTTTCCAAAACTCAATGGCTGGCTTTGAAGATGGCTTTGTTGCTAAGTTTTCTAACACTGGTGAGCGTTTGTGGGGAACATACTACGGCGGCAGTAATTATGACGGCATTTATTCGGTTTGCAATAACAAAGATAATGAACTTTTTATAAGTGGTTTTACTTTAAGCCAAAATAATATTTCCACGCCATCAGTCCATCAAGAAAATTTAGCTGGCTATGGCTTTAATACAGATGGTTTTGTAGCTAAATTTTCTAGTGCCGGTGAGCGTTTGTGGGGGACATATTATGGTGGCGATTTCGATGAATTTGTATACTGCGGCGCAAGTGATGCTGATGATAATATTGTTATAGCTGGCAATACTGAAAGCAACAATGGTATTTCTTTCAACTATTCAAGCCAATCTGCTTTAGCTAATAATTCGATTGATGGCTTTGTTGCAAAGTTTTTTAATAATCCACAAAGTTTTGACACATTAAATATTCAGTTGCAATCGGGTTGGAACTCAATTTCGAGTAACGTTATTCCAATGAATGAAGCAATTGATGCAGTGTTTTTTTCCTTGAAAGGGACTAACATTGTAGTAAAAAATTTTGCTGGCTCTATTTATAAGCCAGCTGAGAATATAAATGAAATTGGAACTTGGAATAATAGCGAAGCATATCAGGTTTTTTTAAATGCGCCGGCAGAGCTTTCTTTTGTAGGGAAAAAGATTGACCAGACTCAATTTGTTTTGCATTTAAATGAAGGCTGGAATTTTATTCCTTACTTGCGAGATGATTTGATGAACGCAGTTCAAGCATTTTCTTCAATTATCGATCTGATTGTTTTAGTAAAGGACAATGAAGGGAAAGTATACTTTCCAGCTTACTTTTTAAATGATATTGCTGGCTTGGCTACTGGGAGGGGCTACTACTTATTTTTAACAAATCCAGTAGATTTTTATTATCCGTGAAATGATAAAAGAAATTAATTTTTTTTAATTTCTTAATATTTCTTTTTTTTTTTTAATTTTTTTTATATATTTGTTGTTACTATTAAGTAATAATAGTAACAAAAGCGTATAAATATTTGTTTTTTTAGAAAATATTAGATATTTTTACAAAAAGAATGTGCAAATATTGTATATAACATAGTTTATAATGAAATATAATTAACTTTTTTCTCACTATTTTGAGGTTTTAAATATGCGTTACTTACGAATCGCAGCATTAAGCATAGCATTATTGTTTGTCTTTGCACAAGCAGATGCTCAACAGGCTCCATGGACATGGACGGCAATTACCGGTAATAACGGTAGTGTGATTTTACCTTATGCTAATTCACCTACATTCAATGGCGATGCTATCCAAGCAGGCGATTGGCTTGGTGCTTTTGGCTCGAATAATGAATTTTGTGTTGGCGCAATACTTTGGGAAGTAAACGATCCACCACAATTAGCTAATGGGCTCACAGTATGGGGCGATGACGACCAAACAACAGCAGTTGATGGTTTAGCCGGCGGCGAGGTAATTCAGTATCGTCTTTGGAGACAAGAGACAGGTGAAGAACATATCGCCGAAGCAGTTTCTTACGATGCTACAAGCAGCAATGCAACAGGTGCTTATGTAGCCAATGGTATTTGGGTTATTAGTTCTATGACATTTATAGGTGGAGATCCAGGTTTCACAATCAGTGGAATAATCAGCTATGCCAATACTGCTAATACTCCTATGACAAACACAACAGTCTCTTTGATTTCTGGCCAATTGATTATTGCATCTACTCAAACAAGCCCAACTGGTGCATATTCTTTTGAAAATGTAGAAAATGGAGAGTATACAATTGCTTGCTCAACCGAGAAAGCATGGGGTGGACTTAATAATACAGACGGAATTTTGGTTAAAAGACATATTGTATCTTACAGTGGATTTCAGTTAGGCGAGTTTCAACAAAAAGCTGCTGACGTTCAAAATAACAATGTTGTTAACAACACTGATGCGATTTTAATGCAAAGAAAAATCGTAGGTGGGAACACCAATGCATGGAGTCTTCCTGATTGGGTTTTTGAAAAGCCAGAAGTAGTTGTTAATGGTGAAGATGTAACAGGGGTTAATATTAAAGCGCTTTGTGCTGGTGATGTAAATGGCAGCTATACCCCGCCACTCTAATATTTTGAAGTAACTTTTAATAGCTATTTCAATGTATTTTGAGTTTTATTAACTAATAAGGATAGTAATATGAAAAGAATATTTTTGATAACTTTAACAATGCTGCTTTGCAGCTATTTATCTTACTCACAACCTACAGTAACAGTAGGGACTGTCGAGGCAAATACTGGTGATGTTGTTGTAGTTCCAGTAACAATGGATGGTTTTACCGGGGTAGATTTTGCCGTTAATGGCATCACGATGTTCATCGAATATGATGGCACGAAGCTTTCGAATCCATCTTTCCAAAATGTAAACACATCTTTGTTTCCAGGCTCAATTTATGAAGCAGGTAATCCGAATATAATGGCTTATATTTGGTCAACAGGCACTGAGGCAATAGATGTTCCCGATGGCACATTAATCTTTAATTTGCAGTTTACTTATATTGGGACGACAGCAACAGAGTTAACTTGGGATACAGAGCGTAGTTTGTTTACAAACGATGCTTTAGATGAGCTTGATGTAACTTATATTGATGGTGCTGTTACTCCTCCTGGAGAGCCGCCCGCTGGTCCTACAGTTACAGTTGGAACAGTTGAGGCTAACACTGGCGATATAGTTATAATCCCAGTAACAATGGATGGTTTTAGCGGTGTGGATTTTGCAGTAAATGGCATCACAATGTTCATCGACTATGATGGCACGAAGCTTTCGAATCCATCTTTTCAAAATGTAAATACATCTTTGTTCCCAGGCTCAATTTACGAAGCAGGTAATCCGAATGTAATGGCTTACATTTGGTCAACTGGGACAGAGGCAGTGGATGTTCCCGACGGCACATTAATCTTTAATTTGCAGTTTACTTATATTGGGACGTCAGCAACAGATCTAACTTGGGATACAGAGCGTAGTTTGTTTACAAACGATGCTTTAGATGAGCTTGATGTTATTTATATTGACGGTGCTGTTAACCCCTCTGGAGAGCCTCCCGCTGGTCCTACAGTAACAGTTGAAACAGTTGAGGCAAACACTGGTGATGTCGTTTTAGTTCCAGTAACAATGGATGGTTTTAGCGGTGTGGATTTTGCAGTCAACGGTATCACAATGTTTATTGAATATGACGACACGAAGCTTTCGAATCCATCTTTCCAAAATGTAAATACATCTTTGTTCCCAGGCTCGATTTATGAGGCGGGTAATCCTGGCGTAATGGCTTACATTTGGTCGACTGGGACAGAGGCAGTGGATGTTCCTGATGGCACATTAATCTTTAATTTGCAGTTTACTTATATTGGGACGACAGCAACAGATCTAACTTGGGATACAGAGCGTAGTTTGTTTACAAACGATGCTTTGGACGAGCTTGATGTTAATTATATAAATGGTGGTGTAAGCCCAGCAGGTGGTCCCCCATCACTTCAAGCTCCTGTTCTTGCTTCACCAATCAATGGTGCAACTGATCAAGAAACTACGCTTAATTTAGCGTGGGAATCAGTTCTTGGAGCTGACTCTTACAATATTGAACTTTCTACTGACCAAACATTCGGTTTTGCTGTTTCTTATCAAACTGATGAAACTTCTTTTGAAGTAACTGGTTTAGAAGAAGAGACAACATATTATTGGCGTGTAAATGCTTTTAATAATGAAGAAGAAAGCGATTGGTCAGAAGTTTGGTCATTTTCAACACAAGGTTTCGTTTTTGATGGTCCGACAGTAAAGGTTGGAACTGTCGAAGCAAATACTGGTGATGTTGTTCTTGTTCCAGTAACAATGTATGGCTTTAGCGGCGTGGATTACGCTGTTAATGGCATCACAATGTTTGTTGATTATGATGGCACAAAGCTTTCGAATCCCTCGTTTCAAGATGTAAATACATCTTTATTCCCAGGCTCAATTTATGAAGCAGGCAATCCGAATGTAATGGCTTATATTTGGTCGACTGGGACAGAGGCAATAGATGTTCCCGATGGCACATTAATCTTTAATTTGCAATTTACTTACATAGGGACTTCAGAAACTGACTTAACTTGGGATACAGAGCGTAGTTTATTTACAAACGATGCTTTGGATGAGCTTGATGTTACTTACATAAATGGGAGTGTAACACCAGCAGGTGGTCCTCCTCCGCTTCAAGCTCCTGTTCTTGTTTCACCAGTAAACGGAGCAACAGGTGTATCGATAAATCCATTGCTAACTTGGAACGCAGTTTCAGGTGCAACCGGTTATGATATAGAGCTGTCAGAAGACCAAGCATTTACTCAAACAATAGCCTATCAAACTGATGGAACCTCAGTTGAAGTAGAAGGTTTGAACTATAACACAACATATTATTGGAGAGCAAGTGCATTTAATGATGAAGAAGAGAGCGATTGGTCTGGAGTTTGGAGCTTCATAACTGAAGAAGAAGAAGTTCCAGAACCACCAGCAGCACCACTTTTAGTGGCACCAGAAAATGAAGCTGTTGATCTTCCTATTAGCTCAATAATCTTAGAATGGGAAGCCGTAGAAGAGGCTGCCTATTATACTGTTGAAATTTTGGAAACCTCAGATTTTATTGATCCTTATACTTTCGAGACTTCTTTGACATCAATCAATCTTACAGGTTTTGAATATTTAACAACTTATTACTGGCGCGTAAGTGCAACAAATGAAAATGGCACAAGCGAATGGTCCGAAGTATGGTGGTTTATAACCGAACCTTTCGTTCCAGCAGCACCAGTTTTGATTGCTCCACTTGACGCATCAGAAGATTTGCCTTTAGCTGTTGACTTCTCTTGGTATGAAAGCGAAGATGCTGATTCTTACTATATTGAAGTTGCAACTGATATTTCCTTTAGCGGAATCGTTCTTGGCGAGGAAGTATTTGAAACAGGGTATCAGGGCGAATTTGAATACGAAACAACATATTTCTGGCATGTTAAAGCTATTGCTGAGGGATATGAAAGCGAATGGTCACAAGTTTGGGCATTCACTACAAAATCCGAATATATCCCTGCTCCAGTTTTAGTATCTCCTTTAAATAACACAAGCGATGTTTCTATCGAAGGTATTGATTTAACTTGGGAAATCACTTTCCCAGCAATCGAGTCTTACTTTGAAGTTTCTGCTAATGATATTTTCTCAGATATTTTAGCCAGTGGCTGGACAGAAGAAACAACTGTGTTCTTTGGCGATTTAGCTTATGGCACTCAGTATTTCTGGCGTGTAAAAGCCAAGAGCGATTTGTCCAACGAAAGTGACTGGTCGGCAGCTTGGTCATTTACAACAGAAAGCGCACCAGTGCCAGAGGCACCAGTTTTACTTGCTCCGTTAAATAATGAAGTTGATGTTCCTACAGTTGAAGTTAACTTTACTTGGGAAGAAGTAGAAACGGCAATCGAATATTATATTGAGGTTGCAACTTCTCCAGTCTTTTCCAACAATATTGTTTATTACGGAACTGTTTATAACAATGAAGCTACATTTTATAATTTAACTGGCTTATCAACTTTCTACTGGCGTGTAAATGCTACAAATGAACTTGGTGGAATAAGTGAATGGTCAGAAGTATGGTCGTTCCAGACTGCAGAAGCAGATCCATTTATTTGGACAGCAAATACTGGCAACAATGCAACTGTGCTTATTCCTTACACCTCTACTCCAACGATAAACAGAGTTCCACTTGAAGACGGAGACTGGGTAGCTGCTTTCTCGCCTCTCGGTTTCTGCGTTGGCGCAGTTGAGTGGGTAGTTCAACCACCACCGCAAGAAGCAAATCATCTTACTGTTTGGGGCGATGACGATCAAACTGCAGAAACAGATGGTATGATTGTGGGCCAAACTATTGGATACAAATTATATAAAGCATCAACCGGAGAATATTATACTGCAAATTCAGTTGCCTACTCACAAGGTAGCGGAAATTATGCTGTAAATGGCTATTACGTTATTTCTACTTTAGCTTATCTTGATGAAGACTGGATTGATGCACCTATACTTGTTTCTCCATTTGATGGTAGTTTGAATTTATCTCCTTCTTTAGTTGAATTTAACTGGGAAGCAGCTGATAATGCTAATATGTATAATTTTGAATTATCAACAGATTCAGATTTTGACTTTGCTATTGCAAGACAGACCTCTCAAACTACAATAGATATTGAAGGTTTAGAGTATGGCACTACTTACTACTGGCGCGTAAATGGCTATAATGACAATTTTACAAGCGAGTGGTCAGAGGTATGGAGCTTTACAACTGAACAAGAAGTATTTTGCGATCCGCCAACCGTGCAAGGCAAGAATATTATTTTCTCCTCTGTAACTTCTCAGAGTATGAAAGTAAGATGGACTCGCGGTAATGGTGAGAAAGTATTAGTTGTTGCTTATCCAGGTGAAATTGATGCGACACCAGAGTTATACACTTCTTATGCAGCAAATTCAGTTTATGGCGAAGGTTCGATGATCGGATCAGGCTACGCCATTTACAATGGAACAGGCGATAGAGTTGATGTTACCGGATTACTTGGTGGCGTGCTTTATACATTTAAAGTGTATGAGTATAACTACTCTGAATGCATTGCATACAACGTAAATAACGCTGCAAACAACCCAAGAAGCAAGAGCACTTTACCGGCAGCACCTGTTATTATACCAACTACTTATAAGTCCGATACAGGCTTCTTAGCCGAGTGGACTTATAGCGGTAATGTTGATGCATTTGAAATTTATCTTTATAACTCAGAGGGCAATTTAATTGAAGATTATGATGTTGGCAATGTTAATTCAATCTTTATTGATGAATTAACTCCGACAACACTGTATTACTATGCTGTCATTGCAAATTATGGTGGCTCATATACATTCTCAACAGCTGAGCCAGTAATTACTCTCGATGTTGAGCCAACTAATGGCCCAACAGGCTTGACTGCAGAAGTCGGTATTGTAGAAAACACAATAGATTTATCTTGGTTAAAGCCAAGCGATGCTTATCGCACTTTAATAGTTGCTTATGATTATGAGCCAGGCGAGCTTATCGCTATGCCAGAAGACGCAACTGAATATGAGTTTGATACTAATTTCGGCAATGCCCCCGAATTAAACAATGGTAAAGTTGTTTATATTGGCACAAGTCAAAATACAACTATTAGCGGACTTGAGCCATTTACTCAATACTTCTTTAATGTTTTTGTGTTCAATGGTGGAGTTGTAACTCAATATGATACATATCCATTAAATACACATAATTACAATACTGAAGATTATGGCTCTATCAATATCTGGAATATTGCTCTGCCAACTCCAGTTATGTTGACGCCAGACAATAAATGGGAAGAAGGCTTCTCAACTTATTGGGAATATGATGTAGACGAAGATCCAGATGCCTTTGAACTTTGGGTTAATGGTGATGTATTTGATCTTCCTGGTGAATTCCGCGACTTTGACTTAGATGATTTATCAGCTAACACTCTTTACAGCGTGAAAATTAGAGCATACTATGCTTTAAATGATAGCTATTCAGCTTGGTCTAATATTGAGGAAATTAAAACCTTAGCCAATGAGCCAGATCAACCTACAAATCTTGTTTTCACAGAAATAGCTGATGTTTCATTAAGAGTTACTTGGACAAAGGCTCAAAATGCTGAAAAAACTATTGTAGTAGCATATAATATTGGTTCTTATAATTCTGGCGTTCCAGAAGATAATCATGGCTATCCAGCAGGAAATACATCTTTTGGAGACGGAACAGCTTTAGGAGATGGTTACATTGTATATAATGGCACAGGTAATACTTTCGTTCTTAGCAATTTAATGGAAAGCGGATTCTATTACTTTGAACTTTATGCATATAATGGTTCTGGTGTCCAAGGCGATGATATACTTAACTCCTTTAATTATAACAGTGATCCTTTGACTGGCGATGTGCAAACAGCAGTTTCGGCGCCAACAGAGGCACCGAGCAATGTTCATTTCCCAACAATTGGAACAACCCAATTAAATGTTGCTTGGACTCCTGGCGATGGAGCGAACTCAATAGTTTTTGCCAAAACAGATTCCTATCCATTTACAGCACCGTTTAATGGCGAAAGCTATTCAGCAAACGCAGTTTATGGATTAGGCGATGAAATATCTGGCGCTTATGTTGTTTATGCTGGATCTGGCGATAACGTTACAGTTACCGGACTTGCCGAAGGAACTACATACTATTTTGCAGTATATACCTTTAATGGCTTTGGTGCTGGAACAGTTTATCTTAGCACCGCAGCTCTTGGCAATGAAACTACTAAGTTATCTGCACCAGTTCCACTTGGTCAAGATAGAGTTATTACATTTAGAAACTCTACCGCCACATCGGTTGCTTTGACTTGGTTGTTACCAACAAGCGGAGCAGGTTCCTACCGTGTTGCACTTGCAAAAGCAGGATCAGCACTCACAGTAAACGACTTCCCAGTAAATGGGGTAACTTACGATCCAAGCACAGTTTTTGGTGCAGGTTCACAAGTTGGAGATGCTTACGTTGTCTATAACGCAGCAGCAGTTCCATCAATAACAACCCCATTAACCGTAACTGGACTTGCTACTGGCACAACTTATCACTTCAGAGTATTTGCATATAATATTACTGAGGATGGCCCTGGAACAGAGAGCTATAACCTCAACAGTGCAGTATTTAACCCAAGAGAAAAAGTTGCTGGTTCAAGAGAAGCTCTTGCTGGTGATGAGTATGACGGATACGAAGGAAATGCACAATTCAGCTTAAGCAGTATTGCTCCAAATCCAGTATCAGATTTAATTAATTTCTCTATGAATGTTTACGAATCAAGCCCAGTAACTATAGAAATATACAATGCTGATGGCAATAGAATAGTTTCCATTCAAGAAAGCAAAACTATGAGTCTTGGAGAGCACAGCTTCTCAATTCCAACTGGAAATGTGGCTGCTGGTCTTTATATACTTAAAGTCTCTACTGGCGCAAGCGAATTTGCAATCCAATCATTTATCGTTATGCCCTAATTAAGGGAATAATTATAAATGTTGATTTTAAGGCGAGCAGATTAATTTCTGCTCGCCTTTTTTATTTTCGTATAAAAAATGCTAAATTTGAATATATTATTTATCATTTTTTATATGAAAAATGAAATGTTTCTAATAAATATTTGTTAAAGGTTTTTTATGAAAAAAGTAATATTATTAATTGCACTATTTCTTACTTACACAATAAATCTTATTGCAGCTTATCCACCATATTTGCATGAAGCTATTGATAAAACTGAGAGTGAAATTGCTTACAAGATATATGTTCCGGGAAAAAAGCTGTCAGATGGAACTTATTCTGCAGCTCAAATTCACAGCGTTTATAGAGTTCCAGAATCAGAATTTGTTCCAAACGCCTTTCATTTAAAAACAAAAAAAGTCGAAGACATTGGCGATGGAAACCTTACATTAACTTCCTCTGTTTTGATGACTTCGCTTAATGAATTGAGTATTGAAGAAATAAAGCCAGCTGTGAATCTTCCTGTTAGATCTAAACAAAAAGGGACGAAAGAAGAAGAGTTAAGTAGAATTTACGAGATTCATTTCAATTCTGGTGAAGATGTTTATAAAGTATGCTTTGATTTGCTTAGCAATCCGGAGGTAGAATACGCGGTCCCAATTTATAAACGCTATTTGCATCATATCCCAGACGACACGCAATTCCCTTACCAATATGCTTTGGAAAATATTAAAGCTAAGGAGGCATGGGAAATTACGAAAGGAGATCCAGATATTGTGATCGCAATTGTTGATACTGGTGTGGATTATCTTCATGAAGACTTGGGGGCAAATGCTTGGATTAACCCGGGTGAGATACCGGGGAACGGTGTTGATGATGAGGGAAATGGTTTTGTCGATGATGTTTACGGTTGGGACTTTGTGGGAAATGTTTCCACTTCCGAGGCTTTGAATAAGCAATGGAAAGAGGACAATGACCCAAGGAACGCAAAGCAAAGCCATGGCACACACGTTGCGGGCTGCGCCTCTGCTGCAACTAATAACTTAAAGGGAATCGCCGGAACTGGATATAACTGCAGATTAATGTCGGTAAAATGCGCCTCAGATCAAGAGTATGTTGGCGGCATCTGGCGTGGCTATGATGGAATAGTATACGCAGCAAGCAATGGCGCTCACATTATTAATTGTAGCTGGGGAGGCTCTGGATATAGTGCTGTTGAGCAAGACGTAATAAATTATGCTCTAAGCAAAGGTTCTGTTGTAGTTGCCTCGGCTGGTAATGATGGCATTAATATCGACAAAAGGATAACTTTTCCAGCTTGCTATCAAAATGTTTTATGCGTTGGCGCCACCACTGAAGCCGATACTTTAGCTGATTTCACAAATAGAGGTCGCTTAGTCACTGTTTACGCCCCTGGTGATAATATTCTTTCTACTCTGCCAGGTAACATGTATGGCAAACTGAGTGGAACTTCAATGTCCTCTCCAATTGTTTCCGGCATAGCGGGGCTTGTGCTCAGCTCACATCCAGAGTGGATGACTGGCTCTTCTACTCCTGAGGAGAGAGTGAAAAGAGTGATTCGCCAAATCCGAAGCACCAGCGACAACGTTATAGCAAAAACAATGAGCGAAAGACATCTTTATTATGGAAGAGCAAATGCTTATAAAGCAGTGGATTATAATAGAGCAGAATCAAACAAAAAAATTGCTGGATTCGAGATTAGCGGCTTAAGATTTTATGATGCTGACGCAATAACAAGCTATGAAAAAACAAAATTAATTCTGAGCATAAAAAACTATCTCGGCTATGCTGATAACGTTTTTTTAAGAATTACACCAATTTCAAATTTCGTTACTTTCACCGATTTTGAATTGGATATAGGTAGTTTAGGAGAGCTGGAAACAAAAGATTTTGAAATAGAAATACAATTAAAAGACAATAATCCTTGGATGATTGGAGCCGCCGATTTGTTTTTAACAGTTGCTCACGATGAATACGTGGATTATCAAATTATTCAAGTTCCTATACATATTGGCTCAAAGAACGCTTATTCAATTTGCTGCATTATTCCAGACGCTTTAGCATTCACCTGCTATGGTGCGGTATCTCCAAGTGCTAATAATTTATGGGCTGCTGGCTTTCTTAAAAATGGTGGTCCAAGTCTATTTTTAGTTGATGGAAATAGCGTTAATATCATTGGATTGCAGAAAAATATTTTTTGTGTAGATGCTTTGGATAATAAAAATGCACTTTGTGGAGCTGGAGTAGAAACAGGGGTTTGTGAGGTTTATAAAACGATAGATGGAGGAAAAAACTGGACTTCAAGTTCTGTGGAAGCAATTACAAATATTGTAACAGGTATAAAAATGTTTGACGAGAACTACTGTTGCTTAATTGGTGAGCAAAAGTCCGGTAAATTTGGCATTGGGTATAGCTCAAATGGTGGCACAAACTGGTCGCTTGTAACGTATGCCCCGCCTCCTATGGCTGGAGAATCTGTTTTTATAAACGGCTCAACTTGGTTTGAAAATAAGGGTTGGTTTGGAACGAATAAGGGACGAATTCTCTTTACCTCGAACAGAGGTAGAAATTGGGATCTTGTTTCAATTCAAAAAGCCTCGAATATTTACCTGCTTGGTTTTAAAGATGAGCATAACGGCATTGCAATTTACAATGAAACAAACAGCGGCGATGCTTTAGTTGCTTCGTCTTCTAATGGTGGCTTGACCTGGGTTCCGAATCGTTATAATTTTACTAATGATGGGATTGTTCCAGTTTCAGTTTACTCGCCTCCGGATTCAAAAGAAATCTATGTAGTTGGCTCTTTTGGGCAAGTATATTCCACAAATGATAATGGAGCAAGCTGGAAACCAGTCCTCAGCCAAATGCAAGCGGATATACATCAAGCGACTGGCTTTGCTAATGAGTATGGAAAGATTAAGCTTTGGCAAATTGGCAAACCAATTATTTCAACATTGCAATTTGATTACACTCCCGCCAGTGCTAAAAAAGAGCTTACAAGCATAAGCGGAACGACTGTCAATTTCGATACTGTAATGCTGAGTTCAAGCTCTACAAAAAGTGTGCAAATTAAAAATACTGGCACCGTCCCGGTCAATATCTCAAATGTCGAAATTGTGCCGGGTGAAGCAGTTCCAGACGGAGTTTTTGTGATTAGCAACACAGCTCCCAGTTCTATTGAGCCAGACAATACAGCAACTTTAAGAATTAAGTTTAGTCCAGATATTGTTGGAGAAAGAACTGCAAGCTTAAAAATTACAAACGATGGCGATCCAGAGATTTTGAGCGTAAAATTAACTGGCTCTGGGAAAGAAGCAAGCTCAGTCGAAGATTTTGAAAAATATTATTCTGCTCGGATAAGTCCAAATCCAATTAGAGACCAAGCTCTTTTGGAGCTTAGCATTCCAAAAGAAGCAAACTATTCAATAGAGCTTATTGATGGACTTGGCAATGTCCAATTCTCTGTTTTTAATGGCTATTTGGAGCGCGGCACTTATAAATACGCGCTTTCTTTTAATTCTGCCTTGACTGGGTCGGGACTGTATTTTTTAAGAATATCTGACGGAGAAAGCTCAGCTTTAAAAAAGATTGTTTTAGTAAAATAAGAGTAAGAAATGCGATTTAAATTATTACATAGAAAAATTCTCTTTTATTTTCTCATTTTAGTTCTCCCTGTGCTGAATTTGAATCTGGCCTTTGGAGAAGAACAGGCTGTTGAGAGAATGAAAGAGTATTTACGTTACCTTGCCTCCGATGAGTTGGAAGGAAGGGAGCCGGGGAAAAAGGGCAATTTCGATGCTGCTGATTTTATAGCAAATCATTTTAAAAATATTGGACTTAGCCCGCTTGGAGAAGATTATTTTCAATATTTTTCAATTTCCTCCGGCGCCAAGGCTGGCAAAGAAAACAGCGTTTCCTTCAATGTGCTTATAGAAAGGCCAGGCATTCCAGTTGATAAGCTTAAGCCAGTTGAAAGAAAATGGACGCTTGGCGAAGACTACTACCCTATTAGTTTTTCGGACAATGCAAGTTTTTCGGGAGAAATTGCTTTTGTTGGCTATGGCATTAGTGCAAGCAATATTGGATATGATGATTATGAAGGCATAGACGTAAGCGGGAAAGCTGTTATCGTCCTAATTGATTCTGCTGAAGGGCGTCCTAAAATTTCTAAGTTTAAGGAATATAGCGAGTTAAAATATAAAGCCTCCACCGCTAAATCGAAAGGGGCTGAAGCTATTATTTTCGTAAAAGACCAGGGCGATTCCTCTGATGTCTTTATCCCGCTTGAGCTTGTTCGCTTTTTCAAAAGCAATAATATCCCGGTCATTCAAGCATCAAGGACAAGCCTCTCAAAGTTTTTCCCTCGCGATAGGCAACTTTACCTGGTTGAGCAGGAAATCCTTAAAGAGCAAAAACCAAAAAGTTTTGTTCTTGCAAACACTACTGTCAGCGTGAAAACCGATATTGAAATAGTTGAGGCAAAAGTTCCAAATGTGCTTGGAATGGTGCGGGGAAAAGATCCAAAGTTTGCGGAAGAATATCTTTTTGTAGGGGCTCACTTTGACCATCTCGGCTGGGGTGGTCCCAATTCGTTGTATCGCGGTAAAAAACCGCAAATTCACAATGGAGCCGATGATAATGGCTCTGGAACAACGGTTCTTCTTGAGCTTGCCGATAGAATTGCTAAAAAGCCCTTAAAGCGCTCTGTTGTCTTTTTTGCAATTAATTGCGAGGAAATGGGTTTATTAGGCTCAAGTCATTATGTTCGCAATCCGCTTATTCCATTGGAAAACACTATTTTTATGCTCAATCTCGATATGGTAGGAAGAATGAGCTATGATAAGCTTAGCGTGATTGGAACAGGATCTTCGCCATACTTTGAAGACCTTGTCGACTCGATAGCGATTATCGAAGAGCTTATTGTGTCGAAATCTGCTGACCCTTTTGGTGCAAGCGACCACAGTTCTTTTTATGCTAATAATGTCCCTGTTCTATTCTTTTTTACTGGTTTGCACTCGGATTATCACCAGCCAAGCGATACTTTTGAAAAAATAAATTTTGAAGGTATGGCAAAAGTTAGCGACTTTTCTATGAAAATTTTAGATTATATTGGAAATAATGAAGCTAAGCCGGAATACGCTCTTGTAAAAATGGATTTTAAAGATGCAATGTCTGGCGAGGGGGCGGGTAAAGGAGCTTGGTTTGGAATAGTGCCTAATTTTGAAGATAATATTTTTGGCTTTCAAATTTCGGGAACAAGTGCAGGAAGCCCGGCTGAAAAAGCCGGACTAAAAAAGGACGATATTATTACAAAATTTGGAGAAAAAATTATAAACAATCTTTATGACTTAACTTATGCAATTCGCGAGCATAGCCCTGGCGATGTCGTTGAAATTGAATTGCTTCGAGATGCTAAACTAATGAAGTTTAAAGTTGAGTTGTCAAGGCGTGGAAAGTAGTTGCCTCTTTCTCGTTAAAATTATTTTTCAGCAAAATTCAGTATTTTGCTTTCTATCAAAAAATAAGTTCAGTTTTGGTATAGTCAATCAAAGCTAAACACTTTGATTGATTATATCAAAGAGCTTAGATCACAATTTTTCAATAGTGTAAGAATCTTTGCTATCTTTAATAGAATAGCCAAGTTCAATAATTTTCTTTCTTAAAATATCGGATTCTTCAAAATTCTTTTCTCTTCTTGCTTTTAAACGTAATTCAGCTAAATCTCTTATTTCCTTTGGGATTGAGCTTTCTTTCGTTTGCCTTTGGATTTTCCAAGCGGCAAAAATCCCGTTTAATTCGCTAAATAGTTTTATTAGGTCTGCTTTTTCTTCATTTGTTAAGTCCTGAACAGTGTGATTATTTAACCAACTGAAAAGCGTAGCAAGTGCTTTTGGAGTGTGCAAATTATTTGCCAAATGGCTAAAAATTTCTTTTCTTAGAGCAATAATTAGATCGCTTTGCAAGCTATTTGATAGCTCATCATTAGAAAGGGCTTCAAATAGGGAATAAATATAATCCTGAACGCGCAATCTTGCTTTTCTTGAGGCTTCCACTCCATCGAAAGTGAAATTAAACACAGAGCTATAATGAGCAGAAAGTACTGCAAAACGAATGTCGATAGGATCTAGCCCTTTTTCAATTAAATCCCGCAATGTGAAGAAATTTCCAGCTGACTTGCTCATTTTAGCGCCCTCCACCTCAAGAAACTCGTTGTGGCACCAAAGGACTACTGGGTCAAGTCCATAGCCAGCTTTACTTTGAGCTATTTCGTCTTCGTGGTGTGGGAATTTCAAGTCAACTCCACCAGTGTGAATATCGAAAGGAACGCCAAGCAATTCAGCAGACATAGCAGAGCATTCTATATGCCAGCCCGGACGTCCATCGCAGTTTTCTCCTCCGAGTTTAAATTCCCAAAATGGCTCACCCTCTTTTCTTGCTTTCCAAAGCGCGAAATCGTTTGCCTGCTCACGCTCATATTGGTCGCTATCAATTCTAACTCCCGCTTTAAAATGCTCGAAATCTATGTTGAAAAGTTTCCCGTATCTGTCTTGCTTGTGCCATTTCATTAGGTTAAAATAAATTGAGCCATTGGATATGTAAGCAAAACCATTATCGTATATAGAGCGGATTAAATTTTGCATTTGCTCAATATAATCGGTTGCCTTGGGCATCGCGTAAAAGTGTTTTAAATCTAAACCGAGCAAAGAAAGGTCTTTTAAAAATTCTTCTTCGTAATATTTAGTTAGTTTCAATAGATTTTCAAGCGGAGAATCGCTTTGCTCTCCCATTTCTTTTTTCCAAAGCTCGCTTCCAAGTTGGCTGTCTCTAATGGTTTTGTCGTCAATGTTTGTGATGTTCATCACCCATTGCAGATCAAAAGCGCCAACAACACGCATTACTCTTTGCAGCAAATCGGCAAACAAAAATGCACGCATATTCCCAATATGTGCATAATTATAGACGGTAGGACCGCAGGAGTAGATGCGAGCTAAATTTTCCTTAATTGGTGTAAATTTATCGACTGCTCGTGAAAGGGAGTTATATAAATATATTTGCATTTCTTTCAACAACTAATTCTCTTTATAATATTTTGGAGTGCCTGAGCCAAAATTAAATTTTGAGCTGATTTGCGCATAAGTAAAAACAGAAATGATGTCTTTTCTACTAAAATAATATTTAAATTAAGTATTTAAAGCAGTCTATTTAGCTTTATCTTCGCTTTGTTTTAGTAAATCAGCAAATTTCCTTGGCTCAAGTAAGTAAGCTAAGCGTAAATACTTATGAGCTAAATCAGTTTCATCAATCAATGAATAAAACAAATAGAGCCAATTATAAGCATTGGCATGGCAAGGCTCAATTTTCAAAGCACTGTGCAGGCAATAAATTGCTTTTTTATGCTGGTCTATATTGTGAAAACTCATTGCATAATCAAACCAATTTTCAGCACTTGTGGGCTCATATTTTAAAACATAATAAAAGCAATCGTTTGCTTCTTGATGCCTGCCTTGGGCAGTTAAAAGGTTTGCTTTTGCGTGCCAAATAGATGGATTAAAGGGATCTCGCTCCAAAGCAGAATTGAAATCCAGTAGGGCTTTTTCGTGCTCAAAAATGGCTTGATATGCCGCGCCTCTGCCCAAATATGGCTCGTAATCTTTTGAATCCACTTTTATTGCTTTGTTAAAATAAAAGAAGGCTAAGCCAAATTCATCAAGCTCTAAATAAGTGTGCGCTAAATCTAAAAGAATATCAATGTCTTTTGGGCTTGATAAATGCGACAGCTTAAAAGATTCAATAGCTTGCTTTACTTTTCCAAGTGCTGAAAGTGCTTTTCCTTTTTCATATAAAGCTGGAGTGAAATCGTTTTTTATTGAAAGTGCAAAATCGAAGCAACGAATTGCGCGGTAAAATTTAGCACCTTGGCTGAGCATCATTCCGTAATTATACCAGCAATAATAATCATAAGGATCGTAATCAATTGCACGCTCAAAATATATTTTTGCAGTTTCAAAATCCTCTAATGATAGAAAGCAGTAAGCAAGCTCAGCGCAAGCATCTCTGCTAAACTCATCAGAATCAAGCAAGATATTAAATATTTCGATTGCTGCGCCGTAATCGTAAAGTTCCGTTAAAATCATACCTTTATTAAAAAGCGCTTCTTCGTTGCCCGGGTCAGATTCGAGGACTTTTTCTACTAATAAAAGAGCATAGCTAAGATTGCCTAATTCAAAAAAAGCTGAGGATTTATGTATCAGCGATTCAAAATCAGATGGGTTGAGTAGCTGGGCTTTGTTGAAGCAAACTATGGAGGCACGCAATCGGTTCATTCGCAAAAGCGTTAGTCCTTTTTTTATCCAAGCCTCAGAAGAATCGGGAAACTCCTTTGTCCATTTATCGCAAACAAATAAGGCATCAGTATAGTTCTCATTTTCAAAGCAGTAGTAAATAATATCTTCTAAAGTTTCTAGATCAGGGAGATTGGATCTATTTATACCACCTTTTCTAAAGTCTTTTAAATATTGTTTTAATTTATCCTTATACTCGGAGTTTGAACTTTCAAACTCGCCATAAAATCTATTCATTAGATTTCTTTTTTAGTTCATAAATAGAAAAACAAATTTATATTTCTTTTCTCAATCTTGCAATAGGAATTTTCAATTGCTCGCGGTATTTTGCAATAGTCCTTCTTGCAACCTTGTATCCTTGCTTTTTCAACTCTGACACAATAGCTTCGTCGCTCAGCGGCTTGCTTTTTGATTCTGCATCAATAATATCTTTAACTACTTGCTTTACAACTGTGGTAGAAACATCTTCTCCGTCAACATTTGGAAGCGATTCGCTGAAAAAGTATTTAAGCTCGAAAACACCAAATTCGCTTTGGACATATTTTCCGTTTACGATTCTGCAAACAGTTGAAATGTCTAAGCCAGTATCGTCAGCAACATCTTTGTAGATAAGTGGTTTTAAAGCACTTGCTCCAACCTCGAAAAACTCTCTTTGCAAAGCCGCAATGGCAGTCATCACTTTAAGCATCGTATTTTTCCGCTGGCGAATTGCTTGTATAAGAAATTTAGCATCTTCATACTTATTGCGAATCCACTCGCGTGTGTCTTTATTGTATTTCCTAAAATTTGCATCTGCCTTCAATTTTTCATAAGCTTGATTGAGACGCAAGGGGGGGATTCTGCTATCGTTGAGCGTGATAAAAATTTCGTTTTTTTCTTCGTCCCGCTCTACTATAAAATCTGGAATTACGGTGTGAATAGCAAGGTTTGAATCACCGGCGCCGGGTCTTGGATTGAGCTTGCGTATTATGTCGATTGCTTGACGAAGCTCATCCTCGTCTACTTCAAATTGCTTGAGCAAAACATGAAAGTGCTTCATTGTAAAAGCATCATAGCCTTCTCGTAAAATTTTAAGGGCAAGCTCCTGAGATTCGCTTGGCTCTGGAATTACTTCGCATTGAGCAATCAAACACTCTTGGACGGTCCTTGAGCCAATGCCCGGGGGGTCTAAGGTCTGTATTTGTCCAAGAACATTTTCTGCCATTTCTAAATCAACTTCATTAATAAAGTGAGGCAGGAAAAGAGTCCCGTCCTTGATTTTACTAAGCACTGAATTTTCTTCGTAATCCTTACTTAAATCAATAATTTCCAATATGCTGCTTGGAATTGCAAACTCCCGCGCAGGATTTTCAAAAGTTTCTTTATTGTTTTTATCGCTATGCTTTTGCTCTAAATACCTTTTTGTTTTAATGTTTTGCTCTTCAATATGCTGGTTTGTTTCGTCTACAATATCTTCGAGTTCTCGTCTTAAATAGCCGTCTGAATCAACATTTCCAATAATATGCTCCCCTAAAATCATCTCTTCTTCCTTCAAAGGAAGCATACGAAACTGTTGCAAAAGCTCATCTAAAAATGAAACGCTGTCTTTAATTTGATATTCTTGTTCATCATCGCCAGAATGCTGAATAGCTTGTCCTTTTTGTCCAATTTCTTCATTATCTTGCCAAATTAATTTATAGAACTCAAAAGGATCTTTGGCGTCATTAATTTGATTAAATTCTTCAGCGCTTTCCAGTTCGCTTCCCTCGTGCTCTCCACTGGCATTTTGCTCTTCAACTGCTGGCTCGAAATCCTCATTCGCCTCTGTTGCTGCTTCATCTGAATAGATCTCTTCAAGCATTGGGTTTTGCTCAATTTCTTGAAGAACTTGCTGCTCTAATTGAACAACCGGCAGCTGTAGCAATTTCAAATATTGAATTTGCTGTGGCGTCAAGGTTTGCGCCAGAGATGTTTTTACTCCTAATGATAGTTTCATTTTATTTGTTTAAAAAAGTTCAATCCAACTCTATAATTTTCTATTAGCTTCATTGTTTTTACAAAATTCTATAAATTGCTCGGTCCATTCATTGCCAAATTCACGCTCCAATGCCTCAGCAAGGGACTCTGCGAGCAGCATTTTTTCAGCCTCTCCACATTTAATTGCCTCCTTGCATTCGCTAATTTTTTCATAGCGATAATGCGTTTGCGGATAATGGGCAATTCTTATCGGAAAAAGATGACAGGAAATAGGCTTCCTGAAATCAATTTTCTTATCAAAATAAGCTTTTTCTATTGCACATTTTGCTATTGGTCCCTCATTATAAACGAAAACGCAATCGCGATGATTAATGCACATAGTGGCGTAATCTTCTGCATACCCTTCATAAAAGCCGTGCTGCTCAATTACTTCAAGTGCTTTTTTGGGTAAATATTCTTTAACTATCGGAAAAATATCTTCTAATATTGGAATTTCATAATCTTTTAGCGGCGCCCCGCGTTCTCCCAAAAAAGTGCAACAAGCACCCTTGCACTCTGCTAAATCGCATTTAAAATAACTATTCGTTACTTCTTTCCTTACTAATATATTTCCAAATAAATACATTTCCAAACAATTTCTTATTACTTGTAAAAAATATCTACTAAAATACGAATTTATATTTAGTTAGGAAAATAAACATAAGAAAAGATAGGGAGTTTCACGCTTTGCCAAGGAGTTTGGTGCCTATTTAAATTGACCTTGCGATATTTTGTGAGGACGAGAAAGCGGAATGATTAGAAAAGCATTAAGAATGGGATTCTAAATGCTTTTGTCTAAAAATCCTTTTTGACTAAAAAGTTTATTCATACCTCAAAGCGTCAATTGGGTCGAGTTTTGCAGCTTTCCAAGCGGGGTATGAGCCAGCAACAACACCTAAAACTGTGCAAACCACAATGCCCAGGATCACCCAATCAAGAGGGAACACAATATTCATACCAAGCATTTTGCCGAGAACGTTTCCTGCTGCAATTCCCATAACAATGCCAACCGCGCCACCCAATTGACAGAGCGTAATAGTTTCTATGATGAACTGGGCAAGTATCCAAGCTCTTTTTGCGCCAATAGCTTTGCGAATACCAATCTCGCGTGTCCTTTCTTTCACGGAAACAAGCATAATATTCATTATCCCGACCCCAGCAGCAATCAAGGCAATCACGCCAGACACTACGCCAAAAACGGAAAGAAAGCTCGTAAAATTCTTAAATTGCTCAGCAATAGATTCATTTGTTTCAACTTCAAAGCTATTGTCCTCCCAAGGCTTTTGCTTCCTTATGGTTCGCATAATCCCAATAGCTTCGTCCACCGTAGGCTCAAGTAGCTCTTTGCTAAGTGCTTTTATTGAAATTGTTACCGATTGAGACCACCAGCTTGCATAATGCTTCAAAAATTTGGAAATAGGCACAATTACCTGATTGTCCTGACTTTGCCCAAGAACAGCACCTTTCGTTTCAAGTATGCCAATTACGGTGAAGCTTTGATTTTGAATAGCAATTCTTTTCCCTATCGGATTTTCATTTGGAAAAACTTTAACTAAAATATCGTTCCCAATTATTGCGACATTTCGATTAAATGTAATATCTTCAGCAGTAAAAGCCCTGCCTTGGTCAACGGAAATGTTGTTGTTAACAAAGTAGTATTCATCGGCACCGGTGAGCGAAACATCGGGATCAGTGCTATGGTTGCCAGCTTTTATTACCTGTCCTCCGGACGAGCTTTCAGCACTAATCAAGTTGCTTGTTGTCATTTTTTTTCGAAAATCTTTATACACGGAATAGGTAATCATTCTGCGTCTTCGATATTTTCCCCGAGTATTTCCCATTTGAACACTTGGAACTCTTTTTATAATAAAAGTATTCTCGCCTAAACTTGCCATTTCATTAGTTACAGCATTATCCATTGAGCTAACAAGTGTGCCAGCCCCAATTATCGCAAAAACCCCAATGGAAATACTAAGAAGAGTGAGAATAGCACGCAGTTTGTTTTTTCTTACTGAATCTATGGCAAGTAATATGCTTTCACTTATATTCATTTTTTACTCATTTTTATTCATATCTTAGTGAATCAACAGGATCTAGGTTCGATGCTCGGATTGCGGGGATTAGCCCTGCAAGGATACCGACTATTATAGATACGAAAGACGCTATATACAATAATTTCAATGGTATATAAGGTGATAAAAATGATATTGAAGGAAATGCTTTCGGTAAAAAGGTGGCTACGGCGTATATTAAAACAGAGCATCCAATAAAAGAAAATGCAGAGCCAATAAGGCAAAGAATTGCTGATTCTATTATAAATTGAAACAGAATAGAGCGTTTTGGAGCGCCAATAGCCTTGCGAATGCCGATTTCCTTTGTTCGCTCAGCAACGGAAACAAACATAATGTTTGTTATGCCAATAATTCCAACAATGAAAGAAAGGACTGTCATACCGATTCCAATGCCCCAAACGTAGAGTCGAAACATATCAGTAGATTTTTCAAATGTTTTTGTTTCATTAACAGAAAAATCAAGTTCCTCCCAAGGCTCTAAACCTCTAATCCCTCTCATTATACCAATAGTTTCAGTGCGAACTTCGTCAAGCATTTCCGGGCTTCCAGCTTTTACCCCTATCGACAAACTTCTCCTATACTTTCCGAAACAGCCAAGAAAACTTGATAAAGGCACAAACACTTGATTATCAACGAAATCTAATAAGGCGGTGCCTTGCTTTTTTACTACTCCAATCACATAAAATTTATGACCATTTATTTTCACAGTTTTTCCGATCCCATCTCCATCTGGAAAAACAGAATAATAAGCATTATAAGCAAATACCACTACGTTAGCACTATACATATCTTCGCTTGGAGAGAAAAATCTGCCGTCTAAAATCGCTCCCGCTGGCGTTAAGCCATATTCACTTAAAGAGCCTTGAACGCTAATACCCTCGAAATTAAGATTTTCATATTTAATAAGAGTTCTATGTCTTTTTGCGATTGGGATCGCAACCTCAGCAGTTTTCACTCTTTTTATAAATTCATTAGCTTGCTCTAAAGTGATTGGCTTTCTCGCTTGGAGCAATTTCCAATTTTGTCCGCCAGACCAATCCCATTTATCAACGTAAAGCATGTCGCTTCCAATCATATTGATTGTGTCCAAAAGCACTTTGTCCAGTCCGGCAAGCGCCCAGCCCATTATTATTACAAAAGAAATACCAATCACCACCCCAAGAGAAGCTAAAAATGAACGCAACTTGTTTGCTTTTATTGAGTCTAAGGCAATTACTATTGCTTCCCATATTTCAGAAAATTTCATCTATTCTATTTCTTCAAGTTCGGAGATTTTTGGAACTATTGGGTTTCCATTTTTTTCATCTGATTCAACTAAACCATCGCGAAGCCGAATGATTCTATGTGAATAATGAGCAATTTCTTCTTCGTGAGTAACTAAGATAATCGTATTTCCTTTTTCCCAGAGCTTATTGAAAAGAATCATTATTTCTTTGCCCGTTTTTGAGTCCAAATTCCCTGTTGGCTCATCGGCAAGGATAATAGAAGGATTATTTGCTAAAGCTCTTGCTACGGCAACTCTTTGACGCTGACCGCCGGAAAGCTCGTTTGGTTTATGGGTTATTCTATCACCAAGCCCAACCCCTTCGAGTAGCTGCTGGGCAATTTCTTTTCTTTTCGATGAATTAACTCCACTATAAACAAGGGGAAGCTCTACGTTTTTCAATGCCGTTGCTCGCGGCAGAAGGTTAAAGGTCTGAAAGACAAAGCCAATTTCTTTATTGCGAATATCTGCCAGCTCGTTATCGCTCATATCGCTGACATCATATTGCTTGAAAAAATACTTGCCAGTGCTTGGAGTATCGAGACAGCCGATAATGTTCATAAGTGTCGATTTCCCGGAGCCTGAGGGCCCCATTATAGAAACGTATTCATTCTTTCTTATTGACAAAGTTATATCTCTAAGTGCGTGAACGAGTTCCAAGCCCATCTGATACACTTTTGATATATTTTCAAATTGTATTAAAAAATCGTTTTGATTTGTTGCAGCCATTTTATTTTTTATTTTTTTGGTTCAATGCTCTGATATTTTTTCTTTATTGCGCTTTTTCTTCGCTAAATTTCTTTTTATGCAAGCTATCAATTTTTATTGCAGAGCCATCTTTGAGCAGCTTACTTATAGCCATATAGCTTCCGCTTACCACCTCTTCACCTCCTTTTAAGCCATCGGTGATTTCAATAAAAGTATTGTCGCTAATTCCAGTTTTCACAGTAATCATTTTAGCTTTTTGATTTTCTTTAACGAAAACCACAGAAGGGGGACGCTCCACTTTTCTTTTTTTGCTTTCGTCATCAGTTGAAGTAATGCCTTGGCTACGGACATCGGGTGCGGCTTCGAGCTTTGATTCGCGAACGGTTACCGATTGCAAGGGAACTGCAAGCACATTTTCGCGAGTTTCTGTTTCTACGTCCACGTTACAACTCATTCCGGGACGCAAGCGTGCTTCTTGGTCTAAAAGGCGTATTTTCACTTTGAAATTGGTAACTTGGTCCTGAGTTCCGAGCGAGCTTTGAATGGCAGAATGCCCAATTTCAACTACAATTCCTTTGTATTCAATATCTTGAATGGCGTCAATTTCAATGCGAGCTGTGTCTCCAATTTTCACCATAACTATATCATTTTCATCAACCTCCACCATCGCATTCATAACGCTTAAATCGGAAATCACCATCATTTCAGTTCCAGCGTATTGCGCAGTTCCAACAACTTTTTCGCCTTTTTCTACGCTTAATTTTGTAACAATTCCATTAATTGGAGAAAAGATTGTGGTTCTATCAGCACTTCTTTGAATTTGCTTTAAAGTAGCTACAGATTGCTGGTGCTGATAAAGTGCGGATTGATAGTTCTTTTCGCTTTGCTCGAAACTATTTGTTGCGGCTTCAAACTCATCGGCAGATGCAAACTTTTTTGCGTATAGCTCAGAAACTCTGTTTAGCTCAGACCTTGCTCTTTCCCTTGCAAGTTTGCGGGCATCAATTTGCACTTTTGCCGCCTCTACTGCTGCTTTGTATTGCTCGAGCTGAGATTCAATTATGTCTGGCTTTATTCTTGCTAAAAGAGTATTTGCTTTAACTGTGTCGCCCTCTTTTACTGCCAAATAAACTAATTCACCAGAGGTTTCTGATGATATTTTTACCTCCGTTTCCGCTTCAATTTTTCCGATTGCAGTAACTGTTTGGGTTATAGTTCTTTTTTCTGCTTTGCTTACAGAGATGGAAATTGCCGCATCAGTTTTTCCAGCAAAAATGAAAATGACAATCGCAGCTAAAATGAGAGTTAGTGTGATGATTGTAATATATACTTTCTTTTTTGATTTTTTCTTTGCCATTGGGTTACCTTTTCAAATCAATTTACATTTTGATTAATTTCTTCATTAATATTTTCATTAATTATATCGCGTTTATCGAAAACAGCAGTGCCGGCAATCATATCTTGAAATGTCTGCTTTTTTTGTGAAAGAGCAAAAAAATATCCAATAAAAATTGTTACTCCTACTATTGAAGAAAATGAATTTATAAAGCTAATGCGTGTTAAAAGCCAAACAATAGAAACGATTGAAACTAAATGCTTTATAAGATAGCGTTTTAAGAGCTTTGCTGCGCTTGCGGGGCGGCGATTTGAATCTGCAATCTGAATTCCAAGAATTAATTTTCCAAGCGAGGCGCCAACCATAATTTCAAGCGAAAAAAATGCAAGAGAAATAATATAGGCAAAGTAGAAATTGGACAAATTATCTTCAAAAAACTCTTCTAAAACTTCTTCAAATGCTAAGGGGTTTGTTGCAAATTCTTTTATTTCTTCCGCAAAAATTGTTGCCGAATCGAAAAAGCCTGTTGCATTGTAAACAAAAAGAATAATTATTGTGATAATCAGGCTATCGATAAAAAAGGCAAGGAAGCGCTTCCCAAAGCCGATTCTTATTTCCCACTCCTCAGCGGGATATGGAGCATATCGAGCTAAATAAAATTGCTTTTCTTCATCAGACATATTTTTAAAACATTCTCTACAAATTGTAGGAGTTTCAAAGTAGTATTGCGAGGGATATTCGCTCCCGCATTTTTCACATTTCATATTTTACTCCTTTATTCAAGTTTACCGATTGCAAATTGAACTTCTTTTTGAGCTAAATAATAAGAATAAATTGCATTTACTCTATTGATTTGAGCAGTAATATAGCGAGTGTTTGCATCGTAGTATTCGTTTATATTTGAAGAGCCTATGTTGAACCTCTCGCTGTAAATATTGAAATTCATTTCAGAAGAACGTAGAAGACGCTCTGTGATGTCGAGCTGTTTTTCCGAAGCGTCCAAATTTAGGAGTGCAGTTTGAATAGAGGTTTTTATGTTCTGCTCTAACTGGTATCGCTCGATTTCCTGTTGAGTTAATTGATACTTAGCTGATTCAATTTTATTATTTGTTCTAAAATTTTCAAATACCGGGACAGAAAGACTTAAGCCAATAAAAGACATTCCTAAATCACTAAATTTTGACAGCGAATGATTAGTCCAAGACCAGCCACCACTTGCGGATAAAGTAGGGTAGTAGCCACTTTCAGCAATAGTGATATTTGTTTTTGAAGCATCAATTCCGGTGCTTGTAGCGGCATAATCAATTCTATTTGTCAGCGCGCTGTTAATGCAGGCATCGAAAGAGCCAATTTCTTTGTGAAATTCGTCAATTTGCGTTTCAGCAACGCTATGTGGTATGCTTGATTCAAGGAAATCTGCTTGCGTATTTGCAGAAAGCCCCATCGTAGTTAAAAGGACTGCTTTTGCGTTGTCCAAATCGTTTTCTGCGTTTAACAAGGCAAGCTCTCGAGTTCCGATTTCCGCTTCTTGTGAATAGACATAGCCAATATGCGTCTTTCCAGCTTCATAAGTTGCTTGAATTCTTTCCAATTCTTTTTCTCCAAGCTCCAGATCGCCTTTTCTAATTTTAACCAGCTGCTGCTTTTTAATAACATCATAGTATTGACGATAAACTTGCAATTTTACGTTAATTTCAGTAAAATCAGCTATTTTTTTATTATAATCTAAATTCTTTTGTGCTAAATTATAATTTGCTTCCCTTGAAAATCCGGTAAAAATGGGATAGCTTGCGTAAGCATTCATAGAATAAGAATTTGGGTTCGTCCCCGGAACGCTGATAATTTGTCCTCCTACGTTTACTGTTTTTGTTCCTTCCTCTCTTAATTGACGATTATAGCCCATATTTAAGTTAATTGAAGGAAGAAATTCGCCGAATGCATTTGTTACAGCGGCACTTGACGAAAGCAGCCTTGCATTTGCTAAAATCATTTCAGTATTATGTTCGCTTGCAATATTCAGGCAATCGTTTAAAGAAAAAGTTTGCGCGTTTCCTTGTGTTTGGCTATATCCGATATAACTTATTGAGAGCAATAAAAGTATAATAAAAAGCAACTTATTTTCCATTAATTCCTCTATATTCACATTATAGAAAAAGAACTATATTTTATAAACTACTACGAATTTTCTTTTAAAAAGTTACAATTTTTTGCTTTTGCTAATTTCTTCTAAAAAAGTAAAACCAATGCTTTTAAAGTAAAATAGAATTAGAATCGGCGTTTAAAAAAAATTCATTAAATTGAAAAAGAGGAGAGGTCATTTTGTGGGGAAATTGGATTTATATGAGAAATAGATTTATTCAATTAATTTTTAAAATATCGAAAGAAGAAGACGCTTTTGATATTTTAGAAAAAGAAGTTTTAAAATTAACAAAAAAAGAGATATCGCAAAGCATTATTGACTGTGGCATATTGCCAGAAATATTTACTCATGATAGTTCAGAGGAGAAGCTGTGGGCAAAGTTTACTGATATTCTACTAGCAGCGAGTTTAACTTTTTTAAATATTCCGTCTGAAGTTTTGAGAACAAGAGGAGACTCAGCTGATGTTTTTGGAAAAGCTAAAAACTATTCGATAGTTGCTGATGCAAAAACTTTTAGATTGAGTAGAACAGCAAAAAATCAAAAAGATTTTAAAGTAAAAGCTTTAGATGACTGGAGAAAAGGAAATAATTATGCTCTTTTAGTTTCGCCATTAATCCAATACCCCAGCCGTAGAAGTCAAATATATTTTCAGGCAATAGATAAAAATGTTACTTTACTTTCTTATACTCACTTGAATTTAATGCTGACTTATAACGACAACAAAGATTTTAAACCATTGTGGGAAGTTGGGAAGAATTTGAAAGCAAAGCTTAATTCAACCGAACAACAGCAAGCTGAAATATATTGGGAAAATATTGATAAATCTGTTTGCAAGATTTTAAACATTAATGAAGATGCACTATCCAATATAAAAACACTTGAAATGCAAAAAACAAAAGAGATTGGCCAAGAAGGAATTGATTTTTGGCAAAATAAAATAAAGGAGTATAAAAAACTTTCAAAAGAAGAAGCTATAAATAGGTTGATAGCTTCTGAAAAAATAGAAACAAAAATTAAAACTATTATGAAAGCAATTTCGTTTGATAATTAAGATGAATGATAACTACTTAAATAAAATAATTAATGACGATTGTTTGAATCATCTTTCAAACTTAGAAGAAAGCTCTATAGACTTATTTCTTTCAGATATTCCTTATGGTATCTGCCTTGATGATTGGGACGTTCTGCACAATAATACAAATTCTGCGCTACTTGGCACTTCTCCAGCTCAAAATGGAAAAAATGGGTTTAAAAGACGCGGAAAACCAATTAACGGGTGGAGTTCTGCTGATAGAAACATCGGGAAGGAATATCAAGAATGGGTGCAAAAGTGGTCAGATATGGTTTTCCCAATTATGAAAGAAGGCGCTTTCCAATTTGTTTTTGGGGCAAGAAGGACTATTCATAGAGTGGTCAATGCTTTTGAAAATTCTGGCTTTCTTTTAAAAGATATTTTAGCTTGGAAAAAGCCATCTGCTCACCATAGAGCACAAAAATTTACCAACATTTTGCGAAATAGAGGGCTTGAGGAGGAACTTGAAGTTTGGAATGGATGGCGACTCGGAAATTTAGCTCCTATATATGAGCCGATTGCCTGGTTTTTTAAACCATATAAAATTACTATTACAGATAATATTTTAAAACACGGTGTTGGAGCAATCAATACAGAAGAATGCAAAATCAATGGCTCAAATCCAACAAATTTATTAGAATTTGGATTTTCAAAAAATGAAAATAAGCTTCACGAGGCTCAGAAACCATTGGAATTAATTGAGTTTTTAATCAAGTTAACAACACGTGAAAATCAAATTGTTCTTGATCCATTCATTGGGAGCGGAACCACCGCATTAGCAGCTAAAAGATTAAAAAGAAATTTTATTGGCTTTGAAATCAATGAGGGATACTGTAATACTGCTATAGAAAGAGTAGATGATAAAGCCGCTTTCCCTCATTTCTACGAATTAGAGAAAGAACATATTTTATTTTGAAATTTAATTGAAAACCAATCTGCGTTTTTTTAGTCAGATATTTAAAAGTATGTAACTCCTTAAACTAATTCAAAAAACCCCTGCTTCTCCCTTATTATATTCACAATAATTTAGTATTTTTGTAAAAAAAGGAGTAATTGCAAAATGAAAAAAATACTATTTATTCTTTTGATGCTTTCCCTCTCTTATAAATGCCTTGCCCAAAAAGAACTTATTGGATTTTGGGAAGGAGCTATCGAGGTGATGGGAACTCAATTAATTATAAAAGCGGAATTTATTGAGGAAAATAGCTCGCTTAGTGGAAAGCTCGATATACCGCAGCAACTTGCTATTGGCTTGCCACTTAGCAATATCCAATTTAGCAAAGATTCGGCTTCTTTCGAGCTTTTTTTAAGTCCAGGCAATATAGCAAGTTTTTCTGGAATTTTGAGCAAAGATTCCGTGCAAGGAGATTTTTCGCAATCTGGAGTTAAAGGAACTTTTTATTTGATAAAGTCTGAAAAGAAAGAGGAAAAAACTTTTTTTCTCCCTGCTGAGTATATTGAAGAAGAAGTTGTGTTTTATAATGATGACATTAAATTCACTGGAACTTTGAGCTATCCAAAAGCAAAGGGACCTTTTCCCGCTGTAATTCTTATTTCGGGAAGCGGACAGCAAGAGCGAGACGAAGACGTGGCTGGCTTTAAAGTTTTTGCGCTCATTGCAAATTATCTTTCAAATACTGGCTTTGCCGTCCTGCGCTATGACGACAGAGGGATGGGTGGCTCTGATGCTGGAAATCTCGAAGAAGCGACTTCAAAAACCTTTGCCGAAGACGCCTTTGCTGCTTTTTCGTTTTTAAGTAAAAGAAAAGAAATTGACCCAAAAAAGATTGGCTTTTTGGGGCATAGTGAAGGGGCGATGATTGGGACTATGCTCGCTGCTGAACACAAAGAAATTGCTTTTCTTATTCTTATGGCTGGACCTGGAATTACAGGCGAGCAAATTGTTTTATCCCAAATAGAAGCTATTATAAGAGCTTCCGGCGCAAGTGAAGAAGAAATTCAGAACGCAATCGAATCGCAAAAAAGAATTATGGAAGCTGTAAAAACAGATAGGGGCTGGGAGGAAATAAAGGAAATGACAATAGAAGATTTGAAAAAAAGCATTGAGGAGCTGCCAGCTGAAGCCCGCGCTGAGATGGATATTTCCGATTCCGCGCTTGAAGAAAGGGCAGATTTGCAAATTAAAGGGGTTCGAAGCAAATGGTATAGATTTTTTATACAGTATGACCCCGCAAAAGATTTAGAAAAAGTAAAATGCCCTGTTTTGGCGCTTTTTGGAGAAAAGGATTTGCAGGTGCTTGCTAATTTGAACGAAACAGCAATGAAAAAGGCACTTGAAAAAGCTGGAAATAAGAATTTTACAACTAAAATTTTCAAAGATGCTAATCATCTATTTCAAAAGGCAGACTCGGGTTTATTAGATGAGTATGCTTTTTTAGAAAAAAAATTTGTGGACGGCTATTTAGAATATATAATTGATTGGCTGCAAGAAAATTTTACAGATAAAAAAAGATAATTTTGTACCGGAGGACGGAATTGAACCGCCGACACACGGATTATGATTCCGTTGCTCTGACCGACTGAGCTACTCCGGCACTTATAAGATTTCAAAATTACGAAATATTTTTATTATTGCAAAATTATTTTATTCCTTTTTCCCTAACTTATGCTAAAATTTAAAAAAGAACATTTTTATTTAAAAGCAGTAGATTGAAAATCTTGAAAAAAAATTGCATAAATCAATAGTAATTAGTAATTTGCTTTTATTTAGTGCGTGTGAATGACTATTATTTTAAGCATAATATTTGCTTTTTCTACTTTGGCAGCATTTCAAGTTTTCGCGATTGGAACTTATGGCGTTGCTCCAGTGATTATCGCTTTAGCTTTTTTTTACTTTTATTTTCTCAAAAGAGTAATTTGGAACGGTGATAAACTTCAATTTCAGCCAAACGCAAGCCTAACTTTGCTGGCAATAGTCATTTCAATCGCTCTTATTTCTGGAATAAATCCCTTAATTAGTGCTAATAAATATGAAATTACTCAATTTTTAAAAACTTCTATTCACTTTCTTTTTTTAACTGCATTTACTTTGATTTGCTGTTTTTATAAAATTGAAAATTTTTCATGGAAAACTGTTCTAAAAGTTTTTTTAATACTAAGTATATTTATTAACGTCTTTGGCATTTACCAGGTTACTGCTCGCGCATTCGATTTACCCCTGGCATGGCTTGAGTTGAGCAATGAATCCTTGACTGCAAGAGGGACAGCCTCAGGCTTTGACCCCTACCAGCAACTTGCTTTGCAGTTTGAAAACTTTTTCCGAGCTACCTCAATTTTTTCTGAACCCTCGATTTATGCTTCCTATAATATAATTGTTTTAATTTTTCTTGTCATTCCTCTTTTAAAAACTAAAAGGGGGATAATCAAATCTAATCTTGTTAAAGGCATAGTTTTAATACTTGCAGTTGCAGGGCTATTTTTAACATTTTCTTTGACTGGACTGCTTAGCTTTGCAGCTATTGCTTTTGCAGTTTTTTTGTTTGAAAGGTCGAAACGTCTAAAATATTTTGTTTACTTTTTAGTCGGCACAATTTTTGTCATAGCAATTACCGATACTCTCGTTGAAAATGTAACGGAAATTAGCGTAGCCAAGCTTTTTTCAAATAGGTTGGAAAAGATTTATAAATCAAAGCGAATAGGGGCAGAAAGCATTGAAGGAGAATCGGTTAGCACCCGATACGATTACCAAAAGCGAGCAGTAGAAATTTGGGCTCAGCATCCATTTTTAGGCTGTGGGATTGGGCTGGTTGGCTATAATAAAAAAGTCGATTTAAAATTTGCCGATACTGGATTGACTCAAGTTATTGCCGAAACTGGAGCAATCGGCACTTTATTTTATTTGGCATTTTTTGGATCACTTTTTATTGCTCTGCTTAAGCTTAATCGTGAAGTAACTAAAAATGAAGAGCTTAGCGATATAGATAAATCGCTTGCAAGTTGCTCATTTTATTTGCTAATTCATATTGTAATAATAAATTTCATTACCGCTAATAATTTTATTACTCCAATTAGTTGGCTTTATCTCGGCTTTATTTTTTCTGTAATGAACAATTTATTCGGCAAATTGGGGTATAGATTGAAAGTGATTGAATTTTCACCAAAATCGGCAAAAACAAAACTAATCGCCGGAACGAGCAAATGAGTAAGCCAATAGAAATAGGCGCAACAAGGAATGCGATTACAAGCCAATTTCAAAAGAAATATGAGCCTCAGCGCACTATTCCAGCCGCCAAAGGAAAAAATATCCAGCTGAGAAAAGGCGAGATTGTTCAAGGAAAAATCTTGAAAATTTATTCGCAAAAAGAAGCGGAGGTCCGTCTCCCAATTGGAGATTTAAAAGCTGAATTTTCTGGCAGACTGAAGCCTGGCGATGTTCTTTTTTTTAAAGTTGATTCCATTTCTCCTTCATTAATTCTCAAAATTTACGCTGTATCGCAAATAATAGCTGGCAAAGAGCTTGAGAATAAGGAAATATTGAGGATTTTAGATCTGCCCGATGAAGATATTTTTCTTCAAATTCTTCAGCGTTTTAAAAGCAAAAGTGCGGTTATTTCAAAAATAAATTTAATCAATATTTATAATAATTTCAAAGCTATTGCAGCAAAAAGCTATGAAAATATAAGTTTTTCTGACCTTTTAAAAATTCTTTTCTTTTTCGATGATTATTCTATTGAGCTTAATAGTCCAGCATTCGATAAGTTAAAAGGGAGCGTGCTGGGCGCCAAATTCCTTAGTTTGCAAATAGAAAAGCTAATAGATTTTTTAAAAACTTTGCCAAAAATAAAAGCTATTGAGAATCTTTTTAATTTTTTTCTAAAGTTAGAAAGCTTTTCAGTTTCCCAGAAAATTCTTTTCTTTCATTCTGGATTAGAAGGAGCTAATTTTTATAACTTATTAAGCGAGCTTTTGCACAAAGGTGCTTTGCAGGCAAGTGATGAATCGGCACTGCGAAATATAGTTGAGCCGCTACTTAATGCAATTGAAGGGCAAACGATTTTAAATTTATATGCAACATTGAATTACACTCCTTTTTTCTTCCTTATTCCTTATAGAGATAGGCAAAAAAAATGGAAATATTTCCAACTAATCCTTAAAAAAAGGAAAAGCAAAAAAAGAGCAAAAGATAGCCTTTTCGATTATCAAATCAGCTTAAATAGTGAATTTAGCGATATTCTTGATATTGAAGACGAGGATTTTGATGATTTGCTTAGCTCAAATGCTTTTTCAAATTATGCGGAACTCAAGCAGGCATTAAACGAAACTTTAAAAGAATTAAAATCCTTATTTAGTCAAGGCAATTTCCTTCCAAACAGAGCAGATTTTTTGCAAAAGGAGGATTTCAAACTTAGTTTTAAAAGCGATTCAGCGGCAAAGGCTGGAAGCAGTATTTCTGTCGTAGTGTAAAATCTTTTCTGCTCATTTTCATAGAGTAAAAAATCAGTAAATTGTAATATCAAATGAGCCATAATGAAACGTCAATATTGAGGGTCCGATAGGAACTCTATTGTTTTCCAATTTTTTATGTCGAAATACTTTATTGCACTTTCTTTAATGTCTTCTAATTGAATTGAGTTAATTTCCTCAATTTTTGAGCTTAAATCTTCCTTGCGAGCGAAATGAAATTCATTACTTGCTAATTTTTGCATACGGGCAGTTAAGCTCTCCAATTCAATTGTGATATTGGTTTTTGTAAGCTCTTTTGCACGCTTAAGCTCGGAGCTATGAATTTTTTTTGTCGTCAAATTCTCTAACTCATCGAAAATAAGAACTTTAGAAATTGCTGCGTTGGCTTTGTCTGTAGCAATGTAAATATAAAATGCACCTGCATCGGAAAAGAAGTGTGATTGGGCAAAAACTGAGTATGCCAAACTTTTTTGTTCTCTAAGTTTCTGATAAAGTCGCGAGCTAAACCCTTCACCAAGAAGCGAGGCAAGTATTGTCAAACTCATTTTGTCTTTATGCTTAATGCCGGGAAGCCTCCTGCAAATAACGATATGGTTTTGATGGTAGGGCTTCTTAAATTGATTTTTACTTTTAATGGATGTAAATTTTTCTTTTAGAGGCAAATAGCCATTATTTTCCAAGTGGGAGAAATGCTTGCTAATTGCTTCTACGGCTCTATCGTGGCAGATGTTTCCAGCAAAAGATACAATTATATTTTCGGGACTAATCTGTTGCTTGTGAAAATTAATAATATCAGCTTGGGAAATGTTTTTAACGCTCTCCACTGTCCCGGCTATTGTTTGGGCAAGTTTTGAGTTTTTAAATAAAATCTTATCTGCCTGCTCAAAAATAAGCTCCTCCGGGTCGTCTTCTATGCTTTTTATTTCCTCAATAATGATTTTTTTTTCCTTTTCAATGTCTTTCAAGTCAAATTTTGGAAATAAAACTATGTCTGAAAGTATTTGAAGCGTAGAGTTAAAATGTTTTTTGAGAGCGCGGGCATAAAAGCAAATCATTTCCTTTGTAGTAAAGGCGTTTGCGTTTGCTCCAATATTTTCAAGTTGGTAGGCAATTTGCTTGCTCGTTCTATGCTCGGTGTCGCGAAAACAAATATGCTCAAAAAAATGAGCTAAACCAGACAATTCCTTTGGGTCGCTGCGTGAGCCGGTGTTTATGCTCAGTCCCAAAGCAAAGGATTCTAAATTCGGAACATATTCGCTTATAATTCTTAATCCATTCGCTAATTCTGTTTTTTTGTATTCGTAGCAATCTCTGTCCTTATTATTCCGCATCAAACTATTTTGTTTTTCTTATATTTATAAAAAAAATTCTTTTTTTTCAAGTTTTTCAAAAATAATTATAATATCTTACATATCACTATTGAAAAAAAGAAAAATAAATATTAAATTGACTATAATAAATGTGAAGAAAAAAATGTAAATGTTTATTGAAATATTTGCACTTAAAGAGCGTAAAATGGTATAGATTTTGATAGTGGATATTTGAAAAATATAGTCAAAGCATTGCAATCGCTTTTGATGCTTTGCTGCGAAATGAAAGATTTGCAATTTTGTTATTATTAAAATTTGTTATTGTTAAAATCTATCATTATAATAAAAGGAAATAAAGTATTAAAAAAATAGTCCGATATATGAAAGTATGAAAAAGAGAAATAAAAGCAATCTGCCAAAGGATAACTCAGAAAGGTATCTGCTGACCTATGCGGATTTAATTACTCTACTTTTAGGATTATTTATTATACTTTACGCCAGCGCGCAAGTAGATGAAGGCAAATATCAAGAATTTGCAAAGGCATTTTCCGATTACTTTGCCTCCGCTGGAGCGGTAGAAAAAGGCAGCGGAGTAATGGAGGGTTTCAAAAGTGGCATTCCAGAGCCAATATTTGAGCATACATCTCCTGAAAGAAGTATTGAAGAAATATATTCTGACGCAGAAAGCGCATTAAAATCCTTTATATCAAAAGGAGTTTTGTCTTTAAGAATCCATGATTCAGAATTGGTCTTTTCCTTGTCTGAACGATTGCTTTTTGAGCCTGCAAAAGCTGGAATACAGAGAGAAGGTGGCGTTTTGCTCGATAGCTTAACCAAGATTTTTAATAACTTAGATTATCAGGTGACAGTCGATGGGCATACAGATTCCAATCCAATACGGACTTTCCGCTATGAATCTAATTGGCACCTTTCTGTTGCCCGAGCTTTGAACGTAGGATATAGATTAGTTCAAAGAGGATTGCAAGAAAACAAATTGATAATAAGAGGTTTTGGAGCCGAAAGACCTATTGTAGAAAACAACAGCGCTGAAGGACGAGCATTGAATAGAAGAGTGGAAATCACACTCTCCAAAATTTCAATAAGCTCACCAGCAATAAGCGGTTATAACAATTTTTAAAAAATATTGAGAAATATATGGAAAACTCTGGCAAAGGACGAACAATAAGAACAATTCAATTTGGCGAATTTGAAGTAAGTGAAAATCACATATTCTATTTCGAAAATGGAGTCTTGGGTTTTGAAGAACTGCGAGAATTTGTTCTTATCAGCGAAGAAGAAACGGCGCCTTTTAAATGGCTTATTTCATTAGACGTGCCAGATATTGGTTTCCCTTGCCTCAGCCCTTGGCATGTTGATTTTACGTATAGCCCGGGCAAAGAATTCGATTTAGAAAACGAGGTGCTGCTGACAATCATTACTCTTGACGATGGCAATGGCAGAATGACCGCAAATTTGAAAGCTCCAATTGTTCTTGATGTGAAGCAGCAAAAAGGCAAGCAAATTATCTTGCCATCAGACCGCTATTCACCAAATTTTGTTATAACAAAGCATAGAGAATAGGATTAATAGGACAAATTATGTTAGTATTATCGCGAAAAATTGGTGAAGTGATTACCATCGGCTCGGAAGTAAAAATTACTGTTCTGAACTACGATAGAGGTGTGGTGCGACTCGGTATTGACGCACCTAAATCAATTCCAGTCCATAGAAAAGAAATTTACGATAAAATAATAGAATTGAATCAACAAGCTGCTAGAACAGGTTTTGACGCTTTTAAGCAGGCTATGGCTTTTAGCAAATTATATTTTCCAAAGAACGAAGCTAAAGAAAAGGAATTGCCTACCTTGTTTTTTTCTCGAAACAAATTAAAAAAGTAATTTTATGACAGTGGAATATTCAGCTTTGATTGTTGATGACGATATTTGGATGCAACGCATCCTTTCCAAAGCAATGCAAAGCTATGGCTTTACAAAAATTCTACTTGCCTCAAATGGATTTGAAGGCATTGCACTTGCGGTTGAGCATACTCCTCACATTGTTATAATGGATATTTTAATGCCAGAAATGTCGGGGCATCTTACTTTGAAAGTTTTAAAACATATCCATTCTACAAAAGATATTCCAATCATAATGGTTTCAGCTCTATCAGACTCCGAAAATTTACGACTTGCTGTAAAATATGGAACTGCTGGCTTTATTTCTAAGCCTTTCACCCGCGTAACTATTTATGAAAAGCTACTTGCTGTTTATGGCAAAGAAAACCTTGAGCTTATTGCAAAAGGAGAGCCAATTTTAGATAGCTATGATTTCTCCGATGACTTTGATTTAAGCACCGAATCTATTGCTGCCGATGGGGAGGATAGCTTTTTATTCGATTTATCTACGGAAGTGGATATTTTTGAAAACGAAGAAATGCCAGCTAAAGTAAGCATTCCAAGAGAACAGCTTATGCAAAGCTATCAACAAGATGAAAAAAATAGCATCGAATCAATAAAGAAATTGCTTTTAAAAATTAAAAAGTAAGGGGAATCGGGAATCAGGAGTCGGGAATCGGGAATCGGGAATCGGGAATCGGGAATCAGGAATCGGGAATCGGGAGCATAGTTCCAGTAGGTCAAGCATCTCTGCTTGACTCTTAAACTTTAATTCTCTAATTTCTCAAATATTTTACCAGAATTAATGTCGGACATCCCTCTTGGAACAGTAACTTTAAATAAGTGAATAAGGGATTTTACGGCGTCTTCAATCATTTTATTCCTTAATTCAATTTCCTCTTGCTTGAAATTGGAAAGCACGTATTTTGCCATTTCTCCTTGCTCAAAGTCCTTTCCTATACCGCATCTTAGACGGAAAAACTGATTAGTTCCAATTTCCTCTATAATAGAAATAATTCCATTATGCCCGCCGTCCCCTCCATTTTTCCTTAAATGGATTTTTCCAAGTGGGAAATTATATTCGTCAAGAATTACGATAATATTATCCGCTGCTATAGAATACTTGCTCATAATTCTCTTTACAGCTTTTCCGGAATTGTTCATATAAGTTGTTGGCAAAGCTATAAGAATTGACTGCCCAGCGCTTTGAATTGTAGTTTCGTAAAAATTATGAGAACGACTAAACCTTTCTTTTTTAAAATGCTTAGCTAAGTCAATCGCAACCATTTCGCCTATATTATGCCTATTCTGAAGGTATTTTTCTTCTGGATTGCCGAGACCAATAATCGCCCAATCTATTTTTTTTGCTTTGCTTCTTTTAAAAATATTCATAAAAATTGTTTTTACT
>JAAYJM010000095.1 GCA_012522895.1 Ignavibacteria bacterium | reverse complement strand
TTTCCTGTTTTTTTCGTGAATACGTGAAAAAAGATTTACAGATGTTTGCAGACTTTTATCTTCTTCTACCATTGTTAACAGCATTATTAATAAAGTATTTGTTGGATTATAAATCCTATCTCTTGAGTTTTTAAAGTTAAAATTTTTCAACTTTTGAAAAGGAAATATTTCATAAAATGCTCCTGATAAGTCCAATTGCATTTTCTCATTAATTTTATTTGATAAAAACAAAGAATAATTTTCTTTCATAATTCACCTTTTTTAATTTGTTAATCTAACAATTATACAAATATAATGAATTATTTTATTTATTACTCTATCTACGTGCCATTACCCTCCAGCGGGGGATACAGGACTGTTCTGTGTTTACTCCTGAAAAGAAAGTCTCCCCCTTTGAAAAAGGGGGTCGGGAGGATTTTCCCAAAGTTATTTTTCCACCCCCTGCCCCCGCCAGCGGGCAGGGCTGATTAGTTCTTTGAAATGTTAAAAATAATTATTAAATTTGTAACGCAGCATAAATATTTTTAATAAAAATAATAGGGGAAGTTATGGCTACTTCATTAATTGACAAGCTCGAAACTCTAACAGATAAGCGCCGTAAAGAAGGAAGACGGCACAAAATATCAACTATCGTCATCATTGCTATATTAGCTATGATTGCACAGAATTATTCATTGCGCAGCTTTGCCGAATTTGCTAAAAGACACAAAAAAAGACTCATTGAAGTTCTGAAAATTGAAAAGGATAGAATACCTTCATTTACTCCGATAAGGAGCGTATTAATGTCGATTGATTTCAACGAGTTAGCTAATATAATTAAAGAATGGATAATAGAAAACAACCTAATAGGCGACCAAGAATGGATAAGCATAGATGGAAAGTGTATTAAAAGCACTGTTACTGATGCAAATGATAGCAAACAAAATTTTATTAGCATAGTAACCGCATTTATGCATCAATGTGGAATATCCATATTATCGTCTAAGTATGCAAGTAAAAAAACAGACGAAATATCCGTAGTAGAATCAATGATTGAATTGCTAGGTCTTGAGGATAAAATCATAACATTAGACGCTTTGCACGGAAAAAAAAACTCTTGACTTAATAGTAAAAACAAGGAATCATTATGTAGTTTGTATGAAGCAAAATCGAGGTAAAGCATACAATCAGATAGTGTCTTGCTGTGATAAAGGAGCGTGCATAGATGAATATAGCAAGAGCGAGAAGAATCGAGGTCGAATAGAAAGCCGGGTAGTATCCACCTACGAGGTAAGCGAGGAGCTAAAGCAGCAATATCCTCATTGCAAGCGAATAATAAAAGTTAATCGCACCCGTGTAGTGAAAGGTAAAGAATCAAACATAACATTATATTATATAAGCGATTTAGAGCTGACGGCGGAGAGTTTTTACGAAGGAATTCGGGGCCACTGGTCGATAGAAAATAGTCTTCATTGGGTCAAAGATGTAGTAATGTTAGAAGACAAGTCGAATATGAGAAATAAATTGATAGCTCCGATATTGTCATTATTTAGGTCATTTATAATAATGATAGCAAGATATTTCTTATATGGTGTAACAAATTTTCAAAGAATGTATGCGCATGATATTGATATTATAACTCTATTTTAAAGAACAAATCAGCCCTGCGCCAGCGGGGGACATTCTTTCTCTCCCAACCTTCCCAAATTGAACTTTGGAAAGTGTAGGGAACTGGCAGGCCTGTTCCTATTCATCAAGGGGTTGCAAGCCCTTGTTAGAAGATAGATCAACACAGAACGAAACAAGCGCAGGCTCAGCCATTTGCTATTGAATTATACAGATCTATTATTGCATAAGAAAGATTTTCCCAGTTGTATTTTTCTTTATAATTAAAAATATTTTTGCTGAATTTTTCAGAAAGTCCCTTTTCAAAATATTCTTCAATAGCTACTTTAAGCAAGTCAGAAGCGGGTTCGCTGACAATCAAGCCAGTAGAGTATGGCAAAAGCATTTCCTTTAAGCCACCTACATCAGTTGCGACCACGGGCAAGTCGTAATGATATGAAATCCCAACAATACCGCTCTGAGTCCCGCTTTTGTAAGGCAAGACAAGCAAGTCAGAAGCAGAAAAAATAATCGGAACCTCAGAATCAGAAATATACCTTACAAACTGGCTAATTCTGTTTTCCAAACCATAGTCTTTTATTTGCTTTGAAATACTTTTAAAAGTTCCGTAATCCTCTCCAGCAATGATGAGATGATAGCTTTCGTCAAGATTTTTCATAGTCTCGATAAGCAAATCCAAGCCTTTATATGAACGGATAAAGCCAAAGAATAGCAATACTTTTTTGTCGTCAGCAATGCCAAGTTCCCTTCTTGCAAGATTTTTTTCAATTTTTTTTGGGAAATGGTCGTAAATGGGATGCGGGAATAAAGAATATTTTGCGTTCTGCCTTACTTTTAAAAGGTCAAGCTTCACTTGTTCGGTCATAACGATAAAGCCGTCTTGCTGATTTGCATAGAAATTGACTAATGCTCTGTCAAATGGCTTTGGCTCGTGAGGCAAAATATTATCGACTATGCAAATGGTTTTAACTCCCTTTTTCTTTAAAGACTTAGCGAGCATACCAAGCGAGGGCGCAAAAAAAGGCATCCAAAACTTTGTGATTAAAAGATTTGGCTCAAAATCCAAAATCTTTTTTGCTGCCAAATAGTATGATATTGGGTTTATCGTGTCTAATACAGCAGCCGAGGGGATTTCGTCCGCGTCATCTCCCTTTTCGACATACTGGGTTTTTCCTGGAAAAAGCAATTTTGGATATTGCCTTGTAAATGTAAATGCTTTAATTTTATGCTCTTGCTCAAAAGCGCGATAAAGAGCGGCATTAAATTGAGCAATACCACCGCGAAAGGGATAAAAAGTAGAGAGATATGCTATTTTCATTGCTATTAAAGTTTTATTCCTATGCTAAAATATAAAACTGTCTCGCCCCAAGCAAGCGTTGCAGGGCTTTTTAAAAAGTTAAATGCTTTTCCAGCAGAAAGCTTTGCAGGACCGATTGGAGAATCTACGGCAATAGTAGCTCCAATCCCGTGTTTTAAGCTGCTGAATTTTATTTCTTCAAATTCTCTCCAAATCGAGCCTAAATCGTATCGAAAAGAAAAGTATGTGTCGAAAAAAATTGAAAAGGGCAACAAGACTCTAAAATCAAATGAGCTTATAAATATTTGTCTCCCTGTTTCATCTCCTTCTCTGTAGCCGAAAAAGTTATCTTGTCCACCAAAAAAAAAGGATTCCGGCGCGGGCAGGCTTTTATCAGCAAAGCCAACTAATAAAGACGGCACAAAGGCATAGCGCTTTGACGAAAATACATTTTGGGAAAAAAACTCTGCTTTTGAAAAAGAGCTATTGTTCCCTGTGCTAAATAAATTTGTTTCTAAAGAAAGGTTGATAATACTTCCTTTTGTTGGAAAATCTAAATTGTCTTCCGTATCGAAGCTCGTGCCGATTTTTATAGTGTTAACGGAGTAAAAGTCTGGCTTTTTTTCTACGCTGCTTATATCGTATCTCCTTTGCTCTTCTAATCTTAAGCTAATAAGTAAATTTCCTTTTCTTTCTATTTGCGAGCCGAAAGAGGCTCTGAAACCATATCTTTCGTAAGCGCAAGCTCCATCTTGCACTCTTGCAAATCGATTTCTCGGGCTGTTGGGCTTGAAAGAATAGGTGTAATGCTCTTTATAGTCATAATAAGAAGTCAAAGAAAAAGTAATCATTGTGCTTAAAATTCTTGGCTGAATTATGGAAATATCTCCGTATTGATTTCTTGAGCCTCCAGAAATTCGTGCATTTAGTTTTGCACCGACATTTAAGAGATTATTCTGTGTAAAATCAAATCCAATTTGAGAATTCCGTTCATTATCTACTCTTCCGCCTATGCTTAATGTTTGATTAGCTGGCTCTTTAACTAAAATTGAAACATCAACTCCATCTGCCTTTTTAGCTTTATTTACATTAAACTCAATGCTCTCAAACAAGCCGCTGTTTATTAGATTGTTCCAAGAAGTCGAGATTTTTTGCAGATCTAAAAAATCATCATGTAAAAATTTTAGGTCTCGCAAAACAAGAAAATCTTTTGTTGCCTTATTGCTTATTATTGAAATTTCATTAACCTTCCCATAGTCAAGATAGATTTTCAGCCGACCATCTTCATCATTATATTGAATGCTTTGAGCAGAAGCAAATGTAAAGCCACCATGCCTTAATTCTTTTAGTATCCATATTTTTATTTCTTTTTCTGTTTTTAAGTTAAATGGCTTATTCAAAAAGAGCTTTTTCAGTCCAGCTTCTATAAGATGATTGAGCGAAAGGTTATCATCAAAAATCTCAATTTCTTTGATAATATTATACTTATTGCAAGTGATTTCTAATTCAGAATTTTCATTTTTTTGAAAACCTATTGAGCTATAAAAGCTAAGATTTTCTAAACTAAATATGCTAAGCAATAATTTTTCAAAACTATCGCCGTTGCTAATAACGGTTAAAGAATCCTCCTTTGCAAAACCATTCAATATTATAGTCGGAAAACCATTGAAGTAACTCTCTAATTTTTCAAGCTGTTTTAAGCAAAGTTCTTTTTTTTTGCTGTAAATTAGCTCTTTAGCTTTTTCTATAGAGCTTTTGGCAGCCTCCTCGCCAAGCATTATTAAACTATCCAAATCAGTGAAATCTAAATTGCTTTTCACTTTTAAATCTGGCTCAATCAAAATATCGGGTATTTCCTTTGCTTGCTCATAAAACTTTTCCATTTGAACCGAAACTGCTTGGTCGGCAACATTCCAAGGCTTACTTAGCTCTTCAATGTTTAAAAGTGGCGAAACTGTGGAAATAGCAATTATCAAATCTGGATTAAATTCTATAGCTTGCTTGGTCGGTAAATTTGCCATCAAGCCGCCATCAACCAGCACCATAGAATCCAGCCAGACTGGCGTATACCTCAATGGAACAGTTGAACTTGAACGAATGGATAAAGCTAAATTCCCTTGCGAAATTGAAACGGTTCGCCCAGCAACTAAATCAGTTGCCACCGCTCTAAAAGGGTATTTTAAGGAATCAAAATCTGTTTGAAAATTGAAGGCGCTATTCCAAACAATCTGCTGAATAAAGAAAAAGAGCTTAGTGCCAACCGAAATTGCCTCTGGAACAAGGAAACGAAAGTTGTCGAACTTAAGCGTTAAAAGTGAGCGATCGCGGACTAATTTTTGGTCAAGAAAAAGGTCGCTTCGATTCTGCTCGTTTTTCAGTGAAAAAAGCTCTGTCCAATCAATACTTTTTACAATAGAATCCAATTCATTTGGAGTATAGCCCATAGCAAGCATCCCGCCATTAATAGAGCCGATGCTGGTGCCAATAATATAATCAAAATGAATCTTATTTTTTTCAAGCTCTTTTATAGCCCCTATTTGGGAAATCCCTCTTGCCCCGCCTCCGCTCAAAACTAATGCTATTTTGGGCTTGCAAAACTCAGCTGGCTCTTCTATTGAAAAAATATGCGATTCTTTAGCTGATAGAGAAAATAAGCTAAAAAATAGAAAAATAAAGGTTATTATTTTGATTTCTATTCGAGGCATAAATTGTAAATAGTTGCTCTTTAATAGCTTTTATTTTAGCAAAACAAGAATTGCTCAATTAATTCCCAATCGCTTCTTCCGCATGATAAGAACTGCGAACAAGAGGAGCGGATTCAATATGCTCAAAGCCCATTTCCAAAGCAACATTTTTATATTCTTCAAATTCTTGCGGTTCGACATATCTATCTACAGGCAAGTGCTTTGCTGTTGGCTGAAGATACTGCCCTATTGTAATTATATCCACAGCATTTTCCCGCAAATCCTTAAAGCAATCAAGCACTTCTTCCTTTTTTTCACCGAGACCTACCATCAATCCGGTTTTCGTTTTTAATCCAAATTCTTTGGCATCTTTAAGAAGTTTTAAAGAATTATTGTAATCGGCTAAAGGTCTTGCTATCGGGTATAATCTCGGCACAGTTTCAATGTTGTGATTCAAAATATCGGGCTTACAATCAAAAACAGTTTGATAAAGCAGTTGTTTTCCTTGAAAGTCTGGAATTAATACCTCAACTGTCGTAGTTGGGTTTAATTTCCTTATTTCAATTATGGTGCTTGCCCAAATTTCAGCTCCGCCATCAATTAAATCATCTCGAGTAACTGAGGTTATAACTGAGTGCTTAAGCTTCATTTTGCGAATTGATTCTGCAATCCGCTGTGGCTCTTTGTAATCTGGTTCGCTTGGCTCTCCTTTTTGTATGGCACAAAAGCGGCAACGCCTTGAGCAAACATCTCCCAATATCATAAAAGTCGCAGTTCCGCGGCTCCAGCAATCTGAAATATTTGGACAGTGCGCCTCCTCGCAAACAGTATGAAGCTTATTGCCTTGAACGATAGCTTTTATCGCTGCAAATCCATCTCCGCCCGGTGCTTTCACTTTTAACCATTCGGGACGAATCTGCCTTTTTTTCTCTATATTAAAATTCATTTTTCTATTAAAAATTTTTTAAACAAACATTAAAATAGCATAAAAAAAATGAAATAAACAAATTATTTTTGAAA
>JAAYJM010000094.1 GCA_012522895.1 Ignavibacteria bacterium | reverse complement strand
TTATATTTAAGAAAATAGAATATTTATGAATTTACTGAAAGCCATTCAATTAATTCGATTTGCTTGTTTTTTTCTTATAAAAAATTAATAAAATTAAAAAATCAGCCAAATAGCCTCTCCCCCATTAAGTCCTAATAAAATAAGTGCTTTTGGTTTTTTAATGAGCTGTATAGCATTTTTCTTGCTCGGAAAAGATGGGCTTTCACAGTGCCAAGCGGCAGAGATAAAGTATCGGCAATAGTTAGATAATCCATATCCTCTTCGTGCCTAAGTTTAAGTATTATTTTATAGTTAGCTGGTAAATCCTCTATTGCTTTGATCAGCGCGTTTTTTCTTTCTTGAGTTAAAATATTCAAATCGGGTATGAAGGAGCTGTCTTCAATTTCAATTTCGCTTTCCTCTTCGTCAATAAAACTAGGTTTTGTAAGCGGAATGGTGGGCAAACGTTTTTTCCTCAAAAAATCAATGCAGCAATTTGAGGCAATTTTATAAAGCCAAGAAGAAAAAGCATAGCCGTATTTAAAGCTTGGCAGCGCCTTATAAGCCTTGATAAATGTTTCTTGGGTCAAATCCATTACATCGTCCTCATCTTTAATCATTTTCCTAATGACCGAAGAAATAAGTCTATAATATTTTTTTTGAAGAGCAGCAAAAGCTTCTTTATTCCCGCTTATAACTTCTTGAATTAGCTCAAAATCTTCGTTATATTTTTCTTCATTATTCTTTTTTTGCTCGTCCATCGGATTTTTGTAGTTATCGCTTTTTCTATAAGGATTCTTTAAACGTATAATTAAATAATGGCTTATCTGTTTTTTACAATTTTACTTGGAAAAAATAATATTAAAATGTAAAAACGCAAGCCTCTTTTACAATATACTCAAATTTAAGAATTTTTTTTAACTTGCTTTTTATTAAATTGTTTTATTTTGGTGCAAGAAATTGAAGTTATTAAAAAGAAATTCGCTTTTGAAAAAAAAGGTTTTTAAATCTTACGTTTTCCTTTCAAATTGCCTTTGGAATTTCTTCCTGCTTTTTAAAAAAAGCCTAGCCCTCGATTCAAGCGAAGCTCAAGCTCTGAACTTTTTTAACTATAAAAAACAACTTGAACTTGTTTTTAAAAATTGCGGTTCTTTAATTCTTTCAAATGATTGCGGGGGCGGAAGCGAGAGCTACATTAATTTACTATTAGAAGAAAATTCATCTCTAAAGGAGCTTGCAATTTTAAAATATAATTATAGAAAAGGATATTTCTTTCTGCGCAAAAATCCAAACAGCGCAAAAGAAAAAAAGAATAGCTATGTTTTTCCAAAATATCTTTTTAAAGAAATTTATAAGGCTGCTTTTAAAAATTCAAGACAGATTATAATAAATAATATAGCTTTTTTTTCAGAGCCAATTTTCCTTATCAATCAATTAGTTAAGCAAAAGCTGGAGGACAAGCCTTTGATTTATATTGTGAATGATTATTTTTCAATATGCCCGAGTTTTTTCCTTTTGAATTATAAGGGGATTTATTGCGATATACCAGAAATTGAAATATGCAAAAAATGTTTGAAGAAAAATAATTTAGATTTCATAGTAAACATAGAGCGCGACATCGAAAAATGGCGAAAAAAATGGCTGCAATTTCTCGGAAAATGCGATGAGATAAGAGTATTTTCTGAATCCTCTTCTATGCTAATGAAAAAAGCATATCCGGAAATTTCAGACAAAATATTAAAGATAAAGCCCAATTATCCTAAGGCATTTTGATAAAAACGTTTCGGGTAAATCGTCCCTAAAAGCATACTGCAAAGTTAAGCAGAATTAATTTGCTAAATTATTTTGCAGAGTTTTCTTTTTTCGTTTCGCCCCTTTCTATTTTAAATGTATCTGAGTTTTCAAAAGGCAAATATGGCTTAGCGCGTTCTCCTTGCTCGTTTTGGGGATAAGTTAAAGAATTTCCGGAGCTATTCATTTTTAGCAAATAAGCAGCTCCAGTTTGCATACTCCCAATTTGATTAATTCCCCAAGAAGGCGAGAAAATCTGTCCCATAATGTCTTTTGCAATTTGTAAACTTGAGCTAATACCCCCAAGCGCTGTTTCTATCGGCATCGGGCTATTACGAATATAGGAAATTAAGCTCCAAAACTGCGTTAAAGGAATAGAATTTTCCTCTGGAACAAGCTCCTCACCAGTGATAGTAAGCGTTGCAGCTGAGTTCATATAAACATAGTAGCCGTGTTTGACATTCCAATTTCCAATTAAATTAAAGTTCATAGACGGCACATAAATCTGCCCCGCACCATTTTTTACAATTACAACATTGCTTGCAATGTCCTCAAAAATTGATACGATATTCAAATTTTCTGGCGTCAAATTGCTTGAAATTGCATTCCAACCGCTTTGCAGCTCAATATTATGACTACTTGGCAAAGTAGCTGGCGCGGTAGTAAAAGTGAAAGCCGAAGACCAAGCGCTTGATGATTGGCTGCTAAACGCTTTCACTCTCCACCAAAACTGAGCATTATTTTCTAATTGAATGGAAGTCAGATAATAATTTGTGTTTATACCTGTTTGATTTAAAAGCAGACTGCTAAAGCCGCTGTTTCCAGATATTTGCAGTTGATAAGAACTTGCTGTGGGAACGGCTTGCCAAACAAAATTCGGTGTAATGGAAATGTTTGTCGAATTGTCAGCTGGACTTAGCAAAGTTGGCTGCTGCAAGGGAACTTGCGTTGCAAAACTACGAACCTCTGACCAAGGACCATAGCCATTTGCATTTGAGCCGCGAACTCGCCAATAATATGAGCTTTCCTGCTCTAAGTCCGTTACTTGTTTAGACGTTGTCGTAATATTAGATTGATTGAAAACTGTTGTAGAAAAATTTGACTGACTCGATACTTGCAGTTGGTAATAGCTTGCACCAAGCGATGAGTTCCAAGAAAATGTTGGATTAATCGAAACATTTGTAGCATTATTAACGGGGGAATTCAAAACCGGAGCTGGTGGCAGAATAATATTTTCGCCGAAAGCTCTAATGCAAAGGTCAAATAAAAGTTGAGTCCCGCCCCCAATTTGAGTCCAAATATAATTATTTGAGCTTATCCAAAATTTCCCTGTTTCAATCGTAGGAGAGCAATAATAAGTTATCGCTGTTTCTATTGGCATGGGATAATTATAGCCGGGCGTTGAATAAGTTACCTTTATATAAAAATCTGTATTTGCTTCCAGCTCAATTGGAGAATCTAAATCAAAACTATGATAGCCGGGGTTATTAACTGTTTGGTTTGTTAATGAAGCTAAAAGCCCGGTAAAATTAGATCCATTAAAGCCGGTGTAAACCTGAAAACTTAAAGTTCCAGGCGCCGCCGCCCAGCTTGAAACTTTTTGCAAAGAAAAATTACTACTCGTAGTAAATTTTACCGCACCATAAGCATAGCTTGATGAAAAGCCGGTGCTTGAAACTCCTCCCAATTTATCATAATAGTATAATTGAGAATTTTCATTATAATCCAAGCGATTAGGGAAAACTGCTGTTTCAGAGTGAACTCTTGTGTCGTAATAGGAAATGTAAAAATATCCATTTTGGCCCCAATACGCTCCCCAGCTATTTTTTATAATCCAAGCGCCGTTTCCGGGTGCGCCCTGAACGACATAGTTATCGTCCCAGCCAACTAAAGTAACAGCGTGATTGGAATAGTCGTTCCCGCTATAATAGTAAGTATTGTTCCAACTGTTCCAAGCGGCATCGTCCCAGCACATATCAGTGTATAAAGCGCCCTGATGATAGAGCCACCATTTCAATTCATATTGATAATTATAATCGCCTCTCGTAGGGAGATAGTAGGCATCGCTTATAAAAGCTGTTGGAGAATAAGAACTTATGCAATTACTCTGATTTACATTATAAGCATTCTGCGATTCAAGTATTGGACCTGAAAGCCGAGTTAAATATGCAGAAGCTAATTCGGAATTTCCACCACTACAATGCCCCCAAAGAAAGCCATGGCAATTTTTCATATTCTGCTCAGAAAGATTAAAGACCTGCAAACCCTGCTTCAGCCAATTTGATTCTAAAGCGGCGCAAGTGGTAAATGTCCAACAAGCCCCGCAATCTCCCTGATCTTTTACGGGACTGAGCAAGGATTGCGTTCTCAAATCGTAGCTTGAAGGTGGAGTCCAATGCAATTTATCCCCTTTTTCTTTTTTCGATTGAAGCAATGAAGTTTTGGCTTTGTGTGCCTGAGGAATATGACCTAATTTATTTGCTTCTTTTGTAGATTCAATCCAGTTCCCTTCAGATTTTAAAAGCAAATACTCAATAAACTCTGGATTTAAGGGTGCTTCTTGGAGCGTTTGAGAATACGCAGTGCTCGGCAGAATAATTAAAGCTATAAGTAATATTATATATTTCATAATTATTTCCAAAATTGTCTAAAAACAAACTCAAAATATAATTAAAAATTACGAATGAATAAAACGATTTTTTCAAGCTATACTGATTTTTCAAACTTTACTGAAAAACTTCAATTCTAATATTATCGCAATAGCTGGCTTGCTTTTAGCAAAAAGAACTAAAATTAACAAATATGAAAAAAATATAGTATTTTTGCTTAAATTTGTTTTTTTGCAAGAAACTAAATAAACTATATACATTATTAGAAAGAAGGAGATTTTATGAACACACATAATTGCGATTTAGTTGTTATCGGCTCAGGTCCCGGTGGCTATGTTGCGGCTGTGAGAGCTGCTCAGCTTGGGCTCGACACAATTTGCGTAGAAAAAGAAAACCTGGGTGGAGTATGTCTTAATTGGGGCTGCATTCCTACAAAAGCACTTTTAAAAAATGCTGAATATATGCACTTTTTAAAGCGCTCCGCTGAATTTGGCTTTGACATAAAGGATTATTCCTACGAATTTTCTAAGGTAGTTAAAAGGAGTAGAGATGTTTCCGCTAAAATGTCAAGCGGCATTGGTTTTCTCTTTAAAAAATACAAAGTAAAACATCTAAAAGGCGCCGGGAAATTAAGCGATAAAAACACTGTCCAAGTTTTTGGAGAAAATGGTGAGCAAACAGACGAAATTAAAGCAAAAAATATCATTATTGCCACTGGCGCCCGTCCTCGCATGTTCGATGGAATTGAAGTAGACAGAAAACGAGTAATCACAAGCAAAGAAGCAATGGTCATTTCAGAAGCGCCCAAAAGCATATTGGTAATGGGAGCGGGCGCAATCGGAGTAGAATTTGCATACTTTTTCAATGCCTACGGAGCAAAAGTTACTATAATTGAAATGCTTGACAGGATTTTGCCTATTGAAGATGAAGAAATTTCCAAAGAGCTTTCACGCAATTTTAGAAAAGCTGGAATGAGCTTGCTAACTTCTACAAGAGTGCTTAGTGCAAAGAATCTTGGGAACGAGGTTTCACTGAAAATTCAGAAAAAAGACGGAACTGAAGAGGAAATTAAAGCAGATTACGCATTAAACGCTATCGGCATTCAAGCAAACTTGGAAAATATTGGACTCGAGCAGCTCGGCATTCAAACGGAAAGGAACTTTATTAAGGTCGATAAGTTTATGCGAACTAACATAGAGAATATTTTTGCTATTGGCGACATCGCTGGTCCTCCTTGGCTTGCCCACAAAGCTTCAGCCGAAGGTATACTTGCCGCAGAATTTATTGCTGGACGCAAGGTTCAGCCAATTGATTATAAAAACATACCCGGCTGCACTTATTGCCAGCCGCAAGTTGCAAGCGTTGGAATGACGGAAAAGAAAGCAAAAGAAGCGGGTTATGATGTGAAAGTTGGGAAATTTCCATTCACCGCAAGTGGAAAGGCCCATGCGATTGGCGAAGCGGTTGGTTTTGCAAAAATGGTTTTCGATGCTAAACATAATGAATTGCTTGGAGCGCACCTTATTGGTCCCGAGGTAACGGAAATGATTGGTGAAGCTGTGCTTGCACGCTCACTCGAAGCAACGGCAGAAACCATTTTTAAAAGCATACACCCGCACCCAACTCTTAACGAAGCGATTATGGAAGCGGCAGCTGCCGCATTAGGAGAAGCGACAAATATATAGTTTTTTGGGTTTTATTGATTATTTTTTCCTGTCATTCCGAGCGCAGCGAGGAATCCAGAGAAGAAAATCCCCCTTGCCCCCTTTTTCAAAGGGGGAGACTTTTTTTGTGAAAAACACAGAACAGTCCTGTGTCCCCCGCTGGCGGGGGCAGGGGGTGGAAAAAGGTTTTTGAATGAAAAATGTTCCGTAGGAAGTTTAATTGTTAATTATTCTTTGAATGAAAAGTATTCCGTAGGAATTAAATTATTGTAGCAAAAGGAAAACCTTGACCGTGCTTATCCCGTAGGGATTGAATTATTTATTTCGTTTTTAAAATATAATCCCTGTCGGGATAAGCACTGTAGCGGGAAATTGACTTCTACAATAATATAATCCCTGTCGGGATATTTTTTCAGATGTGCTACACCCTCAAGGTGTGGCACATCTTTTTTCTACAGCTCAATATAAATCAATAAATGCTTTTAATTTTAGGTTTGTTTCATCATCGTTGTAGTATAAATCAAGTAAAAGTTCTGACTTTGCATTGTAAATTTTCATCATTGAATTCTCGTTTGCTCCGTAATCTTTTAATTCTTTGAACTTTACTTTATAAGCTGGATATTTCCAATTATTATTTTTAATAAACGATTTCAGCTCAATTTCCCTATCACAAAGAACCAAGGCAAAAACTTTTACTTTTTGATAAAAATTCTTGTTTAAAACTTTTATTATATCCTCAATTTGCAAAACACATTTTATGCAGCCAACAGGATATTGAAAAGCAACTACAACAATATCGTCTTTGTTCGGTTTTTCCGCTTTTATATATTGATTTATTTTAGGTTCGGCAAAGCCAGAAGCAAGCAAACATAAAATAGTTAATATAAACAATATTTTTTTCATATATAAATCTCAAATCCTTTGCTAATATTATTTTTTGTTATAAAATAAAACAACGATCATTTCGACTACGCTCAATGAACGACAGTTTTTCTGGATTCTTCGCTGCGCTCAGAATAACTGATCCGTACTTCCTCCCCCTTTGAAAAAGGGGGTCGGGGGGGATTTTTTACGTTGTCATTCCGAGCGCAGCGAGGAATCCAGAGTAATTGCTGTATTGAAACGCTTTCTGGATTCTTCGCTAACGCTCAGAATGACAGCGCTACACTATCTCTCGCCAGCGGGGGACAAAGATCTCATTCCTCCTCCTTTCTAAGTTTAAAAAATAAAAAAAAACTGCCAGAATTTCTTCCGGCAGTTTTTTATACTAAATAGATTAATTATCTATTATCTTAAGTCGAGGTTGAGCGATATTCTATTTACAATCCCAATGTCTTGAGTTGGTGTAATCGAATAATCAATTTGACCGCCTACGCCACCCGCAATATAGCTAAGTCCAATGCCACCGCATAAGCCAAATTGGTCATGCCCAAAACGATAACCACCACGAACAGAAAGAATTCTCTTCCAAGTCCATTCTGCACCAAGAACAAATTGCTCTGGCGATTCAGAAAGCGTAAGGAAATCGAATGCAGCAGTAACGTTATGGTCTTCGTCTGTATAGACGTCAGAAGCAATGCCAGCACGGAAAATAAGCGGGACGTTATAAGAAGATGTCAAATATTGGACATCGAGGGGCTGCATATACAACTCGTTTACGATTTTTTTAGTTGAATTAAGGTCTTGCCCAGAGTAGGTCATTCTTGTTCCAAGATTATGAATCGAGAAAGCAAGTTTGATGCCCTGAATACCGGTTTCATATTTAGTTCCGATATCGAATGCAAAACCCGAAGCGTCTAAGTCGGCAATGGAGTTGTATAAATACTTACCTGTAACACCAAAAGAGAACTGCTCGGTAAGATAACCAGCAAGCGATAAGCCGATTGCAAAATCGTTTACGCTATAATAAGTTCCTGTTCCCTCTGGTCTTTCCAAGGTTGTCCTTTCGATTTTATCGCAACCGAAAGTATTAAACGATAAAGCAGAGGTAAAATAATCACCAATTGGCAAGGACATAGCAGCAAAGCTTTGCTGAAAGTCAGAAAACCAGCTGGAATATGAAAAGTTTCCAGCCATATACTTAACCTCGGCAAGTCCAGCCGGGTTCCAATAAATAGAAGTCAAATCGTTAGCAACTGCGGCGTAAGCGCCCATCCCATTAGCACGAGCGCCGACAGGGATTTTTACAAACTGAGCACCGGCGACACCTACTTTCGAAAACTCACCAGCTGAGGAGCCAGAGGTCATATTATCTACCGCTTGTGCCTGATATACTAACGATGCAAATATAGTTAAAACTATAAGCAAATTCATTTTATATTTCATAAAATTTTCTCCGGTTTCTCAATAATTATAAATCTTCAATTAAACGGAAGCCACCAACAACAACTGAGAAATTCTTTATTGTTTTGGCTCCATCTGGTGTTGTAATAATAGCAACTAATGTTTGACTTTGAACCCTTTGCAAGTTCTTTGAGAGCAAGTTCCATATTTCTATTGATTCTTGGTCTTGATATGCAGAAGTTTCATCGTGTTCTATTGTCTTAACTAAATCGCCCATAATAGTGTAGATGCTAATTGAACATCTCTTAGGCAATTTAGTGAAATAGATTTTAGCATCGTAAGGTGATTTCTGTCCTTGATGCGAAACCATATAAGGATTAGGAACAATTCTAATTTGGTCAAGCATTTGGTCGGTGTATGAAACTGGTTTTGAATCAGACACTTTAAATCTAACCTTTGCGCCAGGAAGTGGGAAGCCTAAAGCACCGCCAGCTGAGTATAATGTAACTTGGTCGCCTGCTTTAAAGTCTTTTCCAAAAACGTGGGACAATGGATCTTTTGCTGCCCAAGTCCAATCGCCAGGATAGCGCCTTCCTTTATTTGCATAGTCAAAAGCAAAGTTAATACCAGCTATTTGCATCATATTAACAAAATCGACTGTGTCTACTCCATCATTTGAAACTGCGGACAAGTAATAACGTCCTTGCGTTCCTACGTTTGATGGCTTTTGCAATTTAATATGCTCGGGTTTATTTGTTTGCCAAGCCTGTTGTCTATTTAAGTTAGGAATTGAATTTGATTTGTTCCTTCCATTTGCCCAAGCAAAAGAATACATATTATATTTCCCAATAAAGGAATTATTATCTCTCATAAGGTTTCTTGGGTCTGGATAATACTTAACTGCTTCTGGGAATCTATATGGATTACCGGGGAAAGAATCTGGAAGAACTAAATGCTCCATAACACCTGGATATTCGATAATCGATGGACCTGCTGGCGGAACAAAGCTAATTTTATTAGAAACCGTTATATTCAAATAAGGAACTCTGAAAGTATTTGTCTTTTCACTTCCTTTACTGAAAACAAGTTCCATATCCTCATAGCCGCCCTCTTCGAATGTTACAACATATTCGCCGGGTCCGTTATTATAGCTACCATCAACGTCATAAGGCACAATTCTGCCACCGTTATAATATTCATTTCTTACAATGTCTTCGTCTACTTTTTGCGTTGCAAGAACTCTGTCGATATTTCTTTCCTCCTCGTCAACAATTGCGGTTACCATTGTCGTAACGTCTGCCGGTTTGCCTGCACCTGTTCTTGCGGTATCAGGGCGGAATCTACCTCCCCACTGCTGAACTGAGAAATCGAAGCTAAAGCCAAGTGTTCCGAGAGCTGATTGTTTGAAATATCTTGAATAGCAGAATCCTTCTTGAGTAAAGTTGCCAGAAGTGAATTTGCCAAAGCGAATTTCTTTGTCCTCATTGTCTTTAAGTCCAAAGCGAATTTCTTTGCCGGAGTATGGGTCTTCAATCACTGAATCTGCAAGCACCCATGAAAATCCGTCTTCTGTAAATCCTCCCCTATAAAGATAGGTGCAAGGTGTTGCCTCAAAGTATGTTATTCCATCAAAAAGAATTTCATTGTCTTTTAAATCTCTCAATGTCATTCTTTGGTGATACATTCCAAATCTTTTAACTTTTGAGGAAGTAAACTGAAGGGCAATAAGATTCCAGAATGGCTGGAATTCTAATTCCAATTCTCTACCATCGCCAAAAAGTTGATTTACTCTGTCTTGGTCGATAGCGAACATATTGAAATTATACAAACCACCAATTTTATCTTGGTCTATGTGCGTAATCTCAAACAAAGATTTATTTCCTATCGGAGCAGCTTTCGCCTGCGATTGAACTACGTTCACACTACCTTCGGAACCGTCATTGAGCTTTAATTCTGTTGGCTGAGTATAATCGCCCTCGTCGTAGGCAAGAAGCTTGTAATAATAATCAACATTATTGATTATTTTTTCAGTTTTGCTCGGGTCCTCGTTATACTCAACTCTGAAGTTCTGGTTGTCATCGCCAATATCAATATATGTATAGTTGTCTGTTAATTGAGCCATATAGTCCGGAATAATTCTTTCTCTTACTATTGCTGTGTTTTCAAAGTCTGGAAAATCAAATTTTTCAAACTTTTTAAGCTTGATATACTGATAAACAGAATCAAGCACAGCATTTATATGGCTTGTGTCTTTCATTGCGTCAACAGGATTCATTGGAACCATCCTATCCATTGTAGCCTGTCTAACTCCATTTACAACTATATCCCTAAAAGTATCCTTCAAATTAATAGTATCTCCACTTTGCTCTGGTATTGAGCTTGTGTCTGCGTAAGAAACGTTTATAGTTTGCTTTTTCCAAAGCAATGGATTGTAGCTCAATAAAGCTTTGTCTAAGTGGATTGTTCCAAGCAAAACGCTGTCAATTAATTCGTTGCGTGTAGGATTGTTTGAAAATGGATCGTGGAAAATTGGAAAATCGTTTTCATTCACCAAAGTAGCGAAATATTCTCCCCAAGGCTTTGCAGCCAAAGCTGTATCTACGGACATAATTACCGGAATACAGGCGCCTGAAATTTCTTTCAAGTGAGAAATTGGCTGAGCAAACAATACTCCCTTACCCACTTTCATCAATTTGATAGCAAATTTATCAAGGGTTGGTGGGTTTGTTGAATAATCATAAACAGGGCCCACAACTACTAATGAGTCAATTAAAGGAAGTGCTGGATTATTTTCGGTGCCAGCGATATGTATTGACTTGTGGAATGGTGTAGGCATTTCCCAAGATGCAATTTCTCTCCAACCAAATGGTCCTTTTCCAGATGGATATTGAACAGAAGAGCTAACGTGGTCAAGGCTAAAAGTATCAAGATTGCTTCTTCTTGCGCGATAGAGACGATAGCCTAAAAAGTCTAAGCCTCTTTCTAATGCGTCATTGCTAAGCTCAGCGTTGTTAGCCCAAGTAACTTTAATAGCATTGTTTAAAGGTGTCCAAGACACAATGCTTTTGTCTGGAGGTCTTGGCGCTCTAAAGTTATTGTCATAAACCATTTGAGCAAACTTGTCTTTGCGAACAAGCTCAGCCATATCGGCTGTTGTTCCGTCAGCTTCGGCTTTTACAGCGGGACGAGCCATAATAAGTCCAACAATAACCCTTACAGTGTCTTGTGGAAGCATATTAAAGGGACCTGTTGCCATTAAAACACGAATATCACCCTGCTCTGATTCACCGTCTCTAACCTCAGATGACATGTATAAGTATCGTTGGTCGTCCTCGGATTTATCTTCGTCAATGGGCCAATTACGGAAAGTTTTAAGTCCAAGCTGATAGCGGTTATCGTAAGCTCTTTTGTCTTTACGAATATAACCTTCGAGTTCTGGTTCAAAATATACTTTTTTTGTGCAAATTTCACTTGAATCAGTTTCTTCATACTCAACGCACATTGCGCAAAGTTGAGTTTGATTACCATTTATAACAGTATCAACCCTCTCCTCGCAAATAAATGTAGACGGGCTTTCAAGGAAGTCTAATCCAACATAGCCAAAGCCTCTTCCCTTTTCACCATAATTATCCATTGTCCAAGCAACTGCGAGGTTCAAGTCTTCTTCTTCGTCATAATATCTAACTTTATCATTTCTTGCACCCTGTGATGAGTTAGTGCTAATAGCAATGTCAATATCCATAACAGGAGCCATCCAGCACTCTTTTAAAGTGTCTTTGCTAAAGTTAATCATATCGTAACGCATAAAAATAAAATCGCGGTAATCCCCAAATCCCCATGAATAGATTGTGTGCTCATATTGCAAATAAAGGGGATAACCTTCGTCTCTTCTTCTTTTTTCACCGCCATCATAACGGCTCAGATCTGTGTCTTTGAAAACACAAAAAATGTCTTCGCCAGAAATAAAAGCAGGTCCTTTTGGATAAACTGAAGTATTTCTGTTCTTTTCATCGAAAATATAATGCCCAAAATAGCGATTATGAAGCAAAGTATCAGTTTCGCTATCGTCCCAGATTGGCCAATTTGGTCCTTCGGAACTGTTTAATGGGGCGCCGTCTGAAGGACGGAAATCCGTTGAGAAATAAGTTCTATATTTTTGATATGAAGCAGTTTCATCAATAGCGGCATCGCCGTCTTCAATCCTTCCCGGAACCATCCAAGAATTTCCGTTATTCGGATTGTATGTAACTGTAACATAATTTTTCATTTCAGGACGGTCGGGCCTCATCTTTTTAGCGGCAAACCAAATGCCTGTTCCAAAAATATATTGATTCTGCGAGCCGCGGGGCCAATAGCCACCACCAATACCTTGCGCAACGTTGTTTCCAAAAATACCATAATTAGTTGTATAGAACTGGATATTGCTAACTGTGTTTCTTTGCAAGTCAGTTCCTAACACACCATAATTATAAGCCCTTTGTATTTCATCTGCTTTATTTGAGTTCTTTTTCTTTTCTGGCTGATTTTTTGTTTCAGCAAAAAGAATGGAAGCGGACAAAAATAATATGGAAACTATAGCAAGAAAATTTAATATTCTTTTATTTGTCATTTTAACCTCTTGATTTCTTTAAATATCATTAAAACAATTAGAATCTAAACATTAAGCCAAAATACACAGTCCTTGGAGCTTGATAATTACCTCTAAACGATTTTGACGTTTCTAAGTAATCGACATAGCTCTGATATTTTTCTGCTTGAGTAACTATACCATTTTTATCGTGGTCAGCATTTTCACTATACAATCTATTGCCAACATAGTCATATTGGTCAATAGAAAAGGTTTCTGCTTTTCCATAGTCAGCTTCTTTGTAATAAGCGGTGCTGCTGAAATAGCTTAATGTTCTTGAGAAGCTATCGCCATCGTCATCAGGATCGCCTGTTCTTGTGTAAAAGCCGGCAATAGCAGTTCTATTAAACACGTTGTTTATGTCAAAGAAAAATTCGATAGAGGTGTTCCCTGCTCCGTCGCCGAAGTAATCTTTAAGCAAGAATGCTTTTTGCAAACGCAAATCACCTCTCCAATAGGAAGGTCCTCTTTCAGAGTTAATTTCTCCGACTGCTCTGCCTGCAAGGTCTAATTTAGTGTATGGCGAGCCTGATTGGAAGAACCCGGTAAGGTTAATGAAAGCATTTTGCAAAGGGTAAATTCCACCAATTGAAGGTCCTTGTTTCGGACCCCAAGCAAAGGTCATCATAACATTTAATCTGTGTGTAATGTCATTTGACATTGGATACTCAGAAAGCGGGTATGCTGGCAACTCTGTATAAGGCTCAATATTGGGCTGATAGTGAGTGCTCGCTGAGGATGCGGTTCCAATTACTGATGCCAAAGTGTAATTAAGAGTTAATCCAAAGTGGTCTGTTGGTAATGGACGCTTTCTTAACTCAAATTCCACACCTTTTGCATTTCCATACTCAGCAATGGAATACTCTTGATATGGATCTGGAATTGTATGAATGTATGTCATACCCAACTGATTGTAAATATCTCTATAATAAGCAGAAATGTTTAATGCAAAAACATCTGTTAATTGATTGTTGTAATTAATTTCGTAAGCGTTAGTTCTTTGTGCTTCCATATCTGGATTTCCAAGAATCGCGTTTCCTCTAATTCTTTCTGTATTATAAGCGTCATATAAGTAATTCATTTCTGGCATCTTGAAGTAAAGACCATAAGAGACTGAAATGTTTGAGCGGTCTGTTAAAGGATAAGCAACGTTAACTCTTGGGCTTACTTGGAATTTAACCGATGTATTTCCAAACAGTGAATCCGGGTCATTAATAGAGATAAACTTATAGTTATAAAGTCTATAAGTTGAGTTTGGATCGAAGAAATCAAATCTCAAACCTGGGCTTATAATAATACCTTTATATGTAATTTGGTCTTGGAAATAAAGCGATGCCCTCATCGGTTTATTTGGCTTGCTTGTTTTTTCATAAACGTTTTGGTTATCAAAAGCGTAAATGTTTCCTCCCCAATCGCTTGAATATACGTCATAGAATGGGTTTCCGTCCCAAGGCAGGTTGTTTTCGTGACGGCTAAGATTATAGAAACGTGCTTCAAAGCCTGTTCTGATTAAATGGCTAAAACCATTTTCTCCGCCATCTAAGCTTAATGTATAAGCACCGTCTAATTGCCAATAGAAACCTTTTCTAAATTGGAAACTTCTTGTGTTTCCAGTTAAATAGAAGAAATAAGGCAATCCATAAGGATTATCTGTCGAATATGCGTTTGCATTTCCCTCGACATAGCCAGTCAATGGGTTAACTATCGGCATATCATAATTCATATAGCCATCAGAAGTTTTTCTTACTGCTGTAAGCAATTGGAAAAAGTCAATAGTTTTGTCTTTGCCTTTTACTAAATCACTCCCGCTGACGATATAGTCGTCTTGAGGATAATAAAGGTCGAAGCCACTGAAGAAATCTGGATCTTCAAAGCCAACTCTTTTAGAGAGTTCGTCACTATTTTCTGTTTTCGAAATAGTAAATTCATAATAGCTGCTCTGTGTTAAACGATGATTTATACGAACCATCATATTGTTCACAAATTGATTTGCAACTACTTGCTTTGCAACGTTTTCTGGAATACTTGCTGATGCAGCTGTCGTGCCTGGTGTGGTAGCATATAGCCAAGACCATGCACCTGTTTCAAGATTAGTTAAGCCATAATTACCACCAAGAATAAAATCTATATCATTAGTAACTGAAAATTTCAATCTTCCCGTTAAGCTCTTCACCCAGGATTGAGTGTTTGGCATCTGCCCTAAGTTATTGCCGATCGGGTCATAGACTTCATAATTATTGCTTCTAAATTTTTCGTAGAAGTATTTTCCAGTAATATAGAATGTAGATTTATTAAGGAATGGCAAAGGTCCGCCTGTTCCAAATTCAAAAGTATGCTCGCCCGGTCCTTGTAACTTTTTACCTTTTCCAACGTTAATCGCCTTTAAGTTTTGTCCTTCGCCCTCGCGGATAATTTGAATTCCAGAAGATTGGGATCCCCAAAGTGCGTCTAAATCTGTTCTCCAACGAACATATCCTTCATAAAAATCTGTTGAGCCAGTTTTTACAACTGTATTCACAATACCACCGGTAGCATCGCCATACTCAGCAGAAAAGCCACCAGTAAGAACTTGAACTTCCTCAGTTGCAAAAGAGCTAACCATTGGATAATAGCCTGAGCCACTTATTCCAAATCCACCAGTAAATTGGTTTCCGACATCAAGGCCATCGACACGGATCTGTGTTTCTGACGATCTGGCGCCGCGAACGTTGAAGCCACCTGAGGAGGTGAAAACGCCTGCACTCATTCCTACAATAGATTGAATGCTCTCGCGAGCAATCGACTCTAAGTCTTTTGACTCAAATTTCTGTTTTTTACCTATTCCAGTATTGTCGACCATTCGTCTGTCTATAACGACAACTTCTTCGGTCATTGTCCCTTCTTCAACCAGCTGGGCTGTAAAGTCGGTTACCTCATCAACGTTGATACGCACATTTGCTAATTCAAGTGGTGCATATCCGACATAGCTAATGCGGACAGAATAAGTCCCAGGGTCTACGTTTACTAAAGTAATGCGGCCATCGGCTTTGGTGAAGCCACCAAGCTTAGTCCCCAAAATTTGAACTGTCGCCCCAGGGATTGCATCCCCGCTTTTCTTATTTGTTACCTTCCCTCTTAAAGTCCCATGTATTGCTGCGTTTGTCGTCAGAGGTGCAGCCAAAAGGACTATCAATAGTAGTAACATTGTTTTACGAATCATAATAACTCCGATTGTTGATATTAAGAATTATTGTTATTTGAAATATTATTCAATTTCTATTTGAAACATTATTAAAAATTATTCGTTTATAAAAATAAACAGCATACTTCTACTTTCAAAGAAAAAGAGAAGTAAAACTGTTTTGCTTATAAATTCATTTTATCATATCTTATGACTTACCATAGAGATAAGAAATACCACCCTCTTATTTCTATGGTTTTTTTATTCATTGTATCAGATATCCGATATCTTTAAAATATGGAATATCTTTTTTCTCTGGAGTCTTCACTGCGTTCAGAATGACAAGATCCACCCCCTGCCCCCGCCAGCGGGGGACAAGGGGGGATTTTATTATCTAATAATATTTATTTGCTTTGTAACGCTTTCGCCAGCGTTGCGTAAAGTAATGAAATAAACGCCAGCAGCAAAATTACTTGTATTAATATTTATGGAGTTAAAGCCTTCATTAATAAAGCTATCATATACATTTGCAATGTGCTCACCATAAATATTATAAATATCAATACTTACATTTCCACTATTAGTTAAAGTAAAGTCAATGTTTGCTTTGTCGCTTGCTGGGTTTGGATAAACTCCGCTTATATCAACTTTTGCAACATTTGAGCTATTCATTTCATCAACAGAAAGAACGGCATTATAATGTCCTATTGTAACGTGTTGCTCGAAATCGGCGCCCTGGGTGTGCATTTGCATCCATCTTGCTTCGTTCTCCGTTTCGCCTTCAATAGACATTGTCCTCACTTTTATAATAGGAAGTGTTAAATCATCTGGAATAAAGTCTGGAATCCAAGTAATTCTATCCACTTCTGGTGTGTTTGTTAAATTCTTTGCTTGGGTCCAAGTTCCAGTTCCTACCGTGCGTCCGGAATAGAAAATATCGCTTGTTTCCCAAGTAAATGTGCCTTCTTCCCAATTATGTGTAACGCCAAGCAAATCTACCCACTTCACAATCAATGTGCTACCATCGACGGTTCTTGTAATCTGAATTTCATTTCTTAATTGATTGTTCGACAATGAAGCTTGATTGGGATTATCTTCATCGAAGTAAGGCACATAAAGACCTGATAGATCAGCAACTTTCCTAACTCCCCAAGCTCCATTTTCCCAATATACCTCAACTATATGGATAAGGTTTAAAGAATCATATTCGCGTGATTGATTATATTCTCTTAAATACATAGCAAATGAAAAATCGCCATTATCGAGAAGAGTAAAATCATTGTTAGGACCAAAGGCAACGCTGTCCGGGTTTGCTCCATAAGACTGGGCATATTCTCTTACTAATGTAAAGGGCAGTATGTTAAAATCAGACCAAGTTTCGCCCATATCGTCAGAAGTGGAGACGCCGATTGAAGTTCTATTTGTTACATCATTACCCGCAAAAGGTCCATAAGCGGACATATACAATTTTCCATTAAGATCCTTTTTCAAGTCAATTATTGAGGACGTTCTTCCATCGTCTGGAGTGGCTGGAACAAATTTATTTGAGCTCCATTGCGAAGGACGAACGGTATTCCAGACATCAAAGTCTGCTGATTTTCTAAGTCCAAAATTATTATGACCACCCTCTTGCCTAGTTGTTAAAAGCCCTAAAACTAATCCCAAGCCATCATTTTCTGGGAATGTTACTAATTTTGAAGCTGAGCCATACCAGTGAAGTGTTTCGCCATCAACAATGCCAGATTTTACTATCTCACCAACCGTTGTTCCATTGTAATATAAGCCAGTCATAAAGCCATCTTCCCAGCTCCCGCTTGCATTTGGGACGGTTATCGGTGCTGTGAAAGCAAATCCCATAATTTCATCTTCTTCAAAATAAAGGGGATAAACGCTGGGATACCTTGCCCATTTATCTCTAAAAGTTGGGGAATTTGAATTGTATACCAAATCCGATGCTTGCCAAGTGCGTCCCCAGTCTGTGGAAGTTCGAACTAAAAGGTTATTACTGTTGAACATTCCAGTATAGTTAGCATGCTTTGGATATCCTGTATTAAAATAGCCGCGGATTATTGTAATCAGTGTCCCTGTTTGCCTGTCATAGACATAAGGTTGCTGGTCATCAGAAAAATAAGAAAAGGCATTTGACAAAGAATCAAAAATGACAAAATTGCCATCAACTTGTTGTGTCCAATCGCCTTTATTCTTATTTATAAAATTATACGTTTCGCTTAAAATTGGTTTATACTTGCACTCATAGCATTCAGTTTGGTTTAACTTTTTTGTTAGCTCATTAGCTTGCACACAGCTAAAAGACAATATAGAAACCAAAAAAATTGCTATTAAAAATTGTTGGAATAGTTTCATTAATACCTCCATTTAAAAAAATATTTTTACAATCTTTCAAATATAAGAATTTTTTTTTTTCTTATCAAAGAAAATTCATTTTTTATTAATAAATCTACAAATTAATTTGAAAACCATAGATTATTGAGAATGTTGCTTTCATTTCCTTCGATGGTCTCGTAATCTCTGGGAATCGTGAATAAAAGATCTTTCCTTCAGTTCCAATCGTTATATTAAAGCCATTAAACAACTGATAGCAAGAAAAAACTCTCCCATAGCCAAGGGGCCCCTCTTCTGCTATTCCAGCTCCGATGCGACTTTTAAATGAAAATCTACTGCTATTAAGCATTAGCAACTCATAAAAAGCAGCAGCCCAATAAATTTGCTTGTTTCTATCAAAAGACATGTCGGCAGCGCTAAATTCATTAGGAATGGGTTTTAAGTCATTCAAAGCAAAAATAGTTGATGAGCTTCCTTTTTTTTGAGCTGGCGCATCCTTGGCAACAAAACTTTCTACATAAGAATAATTTGAATAGCCAAACTCCGCACCAATGCTATGATTCTCCGCAATGGAATAAGCCACGCTCTGCGAAAAGTTTGAAACTAAAGCTTTTTGCTCCTTACTAATTCCACTGCGAACGATATCAGTCCCAAAAAAAGAATTTATATTTATTGGATTATTAGAAAAAAAGCTTTCTTGATAAATTTCAGAGTTGCTTGGCACATTTAATTGATATTGTCCAATAGAACTTAGCTTTTGAAAATGCAAATCATTTTGACTGCTTTCAATTAAAAGCTCATTTTCAAAGGATTGCAAAATGGAAAAAGCATATTCTTCTTTCTGCTGATTGATATTATTATTAATACTTCTGTTTTCTAATCTGTCAATAGAAGTTTTTACACTTTGAAGGGCGGCTGCTCCTCCATCGCCTTCATTTGAATCGATGCTTTGCTCCATAGTTTGAGCAGCAAAAGTTTCAAAGTTACTATTGTCATGTTTAACTGTATCTATATTTTTAGATATTTCTATACTTTTAACTATTTCTACAATAGGGAGCGATCCATCGCTACTATTTTGGCTAATATTTTCTACAACAGTTTTCTTTACTTGCTTTTGCGCTGTTTCTTTGCTTAAAGGAAGCTCGTTTTTTATTACACCCTGCATTTTGTCAGAGGCAATTTCAACTTGCTTTTGCTCTGCTTTATACTCAAAATCAGAAATAAAAAATAAATTCAAGAAAAGGAAGGCAAGCGAGGCTGCAATCAAGCTATATGCTTGCTTAAAGCTTCTTTTCCTTGGAATTTGATTAATACTACGAGGCTCGCTGCTTATATATTTCATCATTATAATATCTTCGGTGTTGGATAAGAGTTTTTTTGGAACTCTTATACTTTGAGCATCTTTTTTCATGAGCGAGAAAAGAAGGACCGATTGCTCAAAGCTGTTTTTTGCTTTTATGTTTGAATTAACATAGCTGCGGAGCCAAGCGTCTTCATCGTTTGTTAAATTTCCATCAAGGTATTTAGAAATTAGTTCTTCAATGTTCATATACTTCTTTCGCTATTGGTTCTAAGGATTTCCTTAAAATTAACCTTGCTCTGTGCACCCTTACTTTTGCAAGTGATAGCTTAATTCCGACAATATCAGCAATTTCTTGATAAGAGCATTCCTGATACTCCCTTAAAATAATTGCTTCTCGGAGTGCAAGCGGCAAATCCATTATAGCCTTTTGTATTAATTCCTTTGCAAAAAAATCGCTATTTTTTTCTTTAGTCGGAATATTTTTTAAAACATCACATTGCTCGAAATTCTTCCTTGCCCGTATCATATTCAAGCATGTGTTTCTCGCTATTGCGTAGAGCCAAGCGCTGAAATTATCTCCTCGAAAATCTTTTTTATGCTCAAAAAGTTTAATAAAAGTTTCTTGAAAAGCATCTTCAGCTAATTTCGAATCTCCAAGCATACGCAGGCAGAATCTAAATATTTGTTGGCTGTATTTATGATATAAAATATGAAACGCTTCGGCACTCCCCTTTTGAAGCTCTTCTATAGTGCTTTCAATGTCGATTTCCTTGTCAATATGTTTTTTTCTGCCGAACATCACATTTATAATAACTTTAAAATTTAAGACAAATTTAAGATTAAAAAAGTTACAATAATAATATTCTTAAAAAAAAATATATTTTGTTTAGAATATTTTCTCGTTTCTTTTTTCAAAATGGAAGAGCTTTGAGCTGATTATTAAAAAAAAAAGAAGAATTTGCCTAAATCTTGATTTGATTGATTTTCTTCCTTTAAATTATTTTGAACAATGCTTAAAAAAGCAGACAGGCTCATTTCTTTGGCGCAGTTCCCATTAAACGCGATATAAACTCCAAGCCCGGTATTTGCTCCAAAATCAGCTTAAATATAACAAGCAGAGGAACGCAAAGCAGCATACCAGCAATTCCCCAAATATAACTCCAAAATACTATACCAAAAATAATAGTGAGAGTATTCAAGCGGAGCTTATGACCCATCACAATAGGCTCCACCACATTTCCCATAATCGAAAGAGCAAGCATCATTGCAAGAATCATCATTAGAATTGTGTTAAAACTATCAAATTGAATTATTCCCATCAGCATCGGCGGAATTGGAGATATAATTGAGCCGATTGAAGGAATATAAAGCAGAAGGAAAGTTATAAATCCCCAAAAAATTGGGAATTGCAAATCAAAACTATAAAATATTAAAGTGGCAAATGTGCCTGTTGTCAAATTTAAAAGAGTTTTTATTGTGATATAAGAAACGATTGCCTTTTGTATTTGCTCAAAATTATGCAGGAGTCTCGAATTTTCGCCGCCCACCCAACTTAAAAAATTCTTATAGTTGAACATACTTGAAAGCAAAATAATATAATACAGGATAAACATAAAAAAAGAAGTTAAAAAAGAGCCAAACGAAATCGCTAACTTGCTCGCCGTCTTTGTAATAAACTCTTTGTCAAAAAGCGCAAGAATCACTTTATCGTTAATTTTAAATTTAAAATACTTATAAGAAATAGAGTTAAGCCATTTTAAAGACATATCAATTTTTTCATTTAGCAAACTTAAGAACAGATCTTTTTGCTCTATAATTTGCGAGACCGATTGAACTATCACCAAAGATATAACAGCAATTATGCTTATTGTAAGAATAACAATAATCGGGACAATAAGCCAATTTGGAAACTTTTTCCTTTTTAAAAAGCTAATTATTGGCTGAAACAAGCTCGAAAAAAGAAAGGCAAGGACAAGAGGCATAAGAACAGAAACAAGCTGCTGCAATAAATAAAAAATCAATACTATAAGCAGCACTGTTAAAACAGTGGCTACAGTCCTTTGGCTGCGGTTTTTACCTACGCTTTGCTCTAATTCAAAATTGTTTTGCATATCTTGTGAATATTCAATTAGTTATGAGAATTTTTTTTAATCGGAATTAATTTTTTTTCTGCTTACACTTTTCTAAATATAAAATATTTAAAATAAATAGAAATAGCAAGAAATACAAGTTATTTTTTCCTTTTTATTGAAGAAATTGCAGCCTCAATAAAGTCGCTTGAAATTTCATTAAAACTATTTTTATCCACAATAAAATCAATGGAATTGAAATGCTATCCCTTAGAAGGAAATAAAAATTTCAAATAAACAAAAGAATTTGACCTGATAATCCATTGGTTAATTAAAATGCTATCTTGCCTGAATTCTGTTTTGCTAAACTGGAATGAATCGAAATGCTTTTCTACAACGCTGTTAAGGAAATTAATTTGCTGCTTGCTGTTTAAGGAATCGGGTAAATTGACTTTTGAAATGAAAAGCAATGTGCTTATAGAATCGGAGAAAAACGCCTTCAGCGGCTCAATTTTCAGCTTTGGGTCAAATGTTAAATCAAGCAATAGTGGTGAATATTTTTCGAACAAAAAAGAATCTAATTCCGCGAATGTTTTAGGAATGCCAAACGAAAAGCCAAGTTCTCGAAAACTGCTTTCCTCTTCAATCAAATGTGGGTTCTGTTTGAATTTATGAGTTTTTATTTCCGAGCTATCTTCTTTTTCCTGAGAGCAAGAAAAAAGAAAAAGCGTAAAAATGACAAGAGCAAAAAACGTATTTTTGAACATAAATAGTTATTGTAACTAAAAGAAAAGCTATTTAATCAAAAACTTGGAAAAAACCAAAACTATTTTGTAATTATCAAATATATTGCTAATTTTGTATTGAGCGGCGTGTGGCGCAGCCCGGAAGCGCACTACTTTGGGGTAGTAGGGGTCGCTGGTTCAAATCCAGTCACGCCGACAAAATTTCTTGATTTTTCATAGATCAGCCACACTTCAAACTGTGGCAGATCTGGTGGTTTTTTCAATAAAGAAAATAATTATAAATCCAAACTCATTTTTAATTCATCAGGTATTTTTAAATCAATTCGTTTTTGCAGATATTCGTTTAAATTTAAAGGCCCATAAAAACTGTCTTTCTTTATA
>JAAYJM010000093.1 GCA_012522895.1 Ignavibacteria bacterium | reverse complement strand
TAAAAAAAGTAGAGATAGATATAAATAATAATCCATTTCTGAAAGAACGAATCTCCCCTTTAGTTTTACAAAATAATTAATACAAATATACAACAAAAAATATACCAAATTACTATCTAATTTCACCAAAAATACTTAGTAAATATTTCAGTAATTTGCTTTTGCAAAGTGGAAAGCTCAAGCGGGTCTTCGTTGTCTAATATGGATTGATTGAAAAAAGCAATATCTTTATTCTTTGAATCGAGAATTGCTATTCTCAGAAGTGATTGAGTTCTCAGAGCTTCGCCACTCGAGTTAATTGTAGAAAGCATTTTTTCGTCTGGCTCTTTCAGATCTATTTTTTTTTCTTTTTTTCCAGTAAAGCCATCAATAGAAGCGAGCAATGCGAAGCGTTTTCCATTAGCTAAAAGTAGGGAATCCAGCACGTTTGGAATTGCAATTCCATGAATGGCTGGCAAAGAGCTTAGCAAAGCAAAAAGATCTTTTATTTCAGTTTCAATTTGATTCTTTATTTCCTGCTGGCTAATGATGATTTCTCCCTTAAAAGGAATTTTTTCATCAAAAGACTTAATTGCTTTATTGAGCAATGCTTTCGCTCTATTTGCTGTAATTTCATCAGTTTTTAAAGTGCCATCTTTTTTATCAAATATTTTCAGATCAGACACAGTTTCAAAGAGTTGCAAATCTTTAATATCCTTTGGACGCACTGTTGACTGATTTGGCTTTAAAGCGGCAGCACAAGAGCTTATTAAAAAAATAAGAATTGGAATGTAAATATAATTCGATATAGCTTTCATATTAACAAACTGTTTTTTCAAAATAATACTTTGCTTTTTCAATTTAATGAAAAAAAAGACAATAAGTTATGGAAAAACAGAATTTTTTCTTAAATTTATAAAAATAAAAAAACTCATTCAATAAAATTGAAAGTAAGATATGCGGATATTTAAAAATCTTTTGATTACTGGCGGCTCTGGCTTTATTGGCGCAAATTTCATTCATTACTTATTTGAAAAAACGGATTTTTCTGGGAATATTATTAACGTAGATTGCTTAACTTACGCCGGCAATCCTAATAATTTAACGGAAATAGCAGAAAAGCACGGGAATACCCGCTATTTTTTCTTCAAAGAAAATGTGCAAAACTACGAGGCAATAGAAAAAATTTTCACTCAATTTGAAATTGACTGTCTTATTCATTTTGCAGCAGAATCACACGTGGATAGGTCAATTTTTGGACCAAAAGATTTTATTGAAACAAATATAGTTGGCACTTTCAATTTGCTTGAAATAGCAAGAAAAGTCTGGGGAAGCCGCGAAGATGTGCTGTTTCACCATATTTCTACTGACGAGGTATATGGCTCGCTTGGGGAGACTGGCTTTTTCTATGAAAACACAGCTTACGACCCTCGCAGCCCCTATTCTTCCTCAAAAGCAGCATCGGATCATTTGGTTTCCGCATATTTTCATACATACAAACTGCCCGTTACAATCTCAAATTGCTCAAACAATTACGGGGCTTATCAATTCCCTGAAAAGCTAATTCCACTAATGATTTTAAATATTCTTGAAGGCAAGCCGCTCCCAATTTATGGAGATGGAAAATATATTCGCGATTGGCTTTTCGTGGACGACCATTGCTCTGCCATTTGGGAAACAGTGAAAAGAGGCAAAACGGGTGAAACTTATAACGTTGGCGGCGAAAATGAATGGGAAAATATTAAACTTGTGAATTATCTTTGTGAAAGGGTTGCCTTTTTTACCGAGAAAGATCCAAATGAAGTGAAAAAGCTAATTACTTATGTGAAAGATAGACCGGGACACGATAGACGCTATGCTATTAATTGCGATAAAATTAAAAATGAATTGAATTGGCGGCAGTCCCTCGATTTTGAAACTGGTTTAGATGAGACGATAAAATGGTATTTAAACAATAAAGAATGGATAGAAAATGTTCGTAGCGGCGACTATTTGAAATGGATTGACAAAAATTATACGGAACGTTAAACGGAAACTAAGCCAATTTTTACATAATAATTTCAGCAAATTATTCCGCCAAGTATTAAGTCATCGCCTTCGTAAACGACGACAGACTGCCCTGGCGTTATTGCTTTTTTACTTTCAAGGAATTCTATTTTCAAAAGCTCTTGACCTTCTTTCGAGCAGCGAGCGGGACTGCCTTTGTCTTTATAACGAATTTTTACATTATAAATCTTATTTTGCTCAACCTCAATATGCTTTTGAAAATTTAGCTCGCTTGCTATGAGAGAAAAACTGCTTAAGCCATCAATTTCATCAACGACAATTATATTTTTTTCTGCAATAATGCTTTTCACGTAAAGGGGTTTTGGATGAGAAATACCGAGTCCCTTCCTTTGCCCTATTGTATAAAAAGGAAAGCCCTTGTGCTGCCCAATCACTTGATTATTGAAAATAATATCTCCTTTCCCAATACTGTTTAAAACGTCAGGGTAACTGCTCTCTAAAAAATTATGATAGTTATTGTCCGGAATGAAGCAAATTTCTTGTGATTCCGGTTTTTTTTCAATATCCAACTTTAACTTATTTGCAATTTCCTTAATTTCAGACTTTTGGTAATTAGCAAGCGGAAAAATTGTTTTCGAGAGTTGCTCCTGGCTTAGCTTCCAAAGAAAGTAGGACTGATCTTTTGCAGGGTCATTCCCTTTTGAAATAAAATATCTTTGATTTTGACTATTAAAATTGATTTTTGCATAATGCCCTGTTGCAATTAAATCGCAGCGATACTTTTCTGCAGCTTCGAGCAAAGCTTCCCACTTAATAAGTCGATTGCAAAGCACACAAGGATTTGGCGTTTTTCCGGAAAAATAGTCTTGAGCAAACTTGCTAACAATCTGCTCTTTAAAGCTCTCAGTGAAATCAATTAAATGATGCTTTATCCCGAGTTGCTTGCAAAGTCTATTTGCATCTTGCATACTTTTCGCAGAGCAGCAGCTTTTTTCCGTTTCCTTTTGCTCGCAGCTCGAGTCAATCCGAAATGGAGTAATAGTCAGTCCCTCAACGTCATAGCCCATATCAAGCAAAAGCGCTGCTGCAACGGAAGAATCCACTCCTCCCGACATTCCAACAAGGCATTTTTTTTTCATTCAGTTCAAACAGAAACTTTTAAAAACTTCCTCTTCCCTACTTTAAGCAATTTTTGTTCAGATAAGTCAATCACCTCCGCGATTGAAGTAATTTTATTGCCATCGACAGAGGCGCCACCTTGCTCAATCACTCGCTTTGCTTCTTTTTTCGATTCAACTAATTTTGTCAAAAAAAGTATTTCAACTATATTCTGATTTGGGTTTTCAAGCTCGAGCACTCTTTCTTCAATATCATCTGGAATTTCTTTCTTTTTGAAAATTCTCTCAAATTCTTCAAGAGCCGTTTTTCCAGCCTCCTCGCTATGGTAGAGACTAACGATTCCGATGGCAACCTGAACTTTCGCATTTCTTGGGTGAAGCAAGCCGCTATTTAAATTCTTCTCAAATTCTTAAACCTCGCTTGCGTTTGGACGGCAGCCATATTCAAAATAACGACTTATCAAGTTGTCTGGTATCGACATTACTTTCCCAAACATCTCGCGCGGGCTATCGGTCAAGCTGATGTAATTATTTAAAGATTTGCTCATTTTTTCAACGCCATCAGTTCCTTCGAGAATTGGCATAGTCAAAATGCACTGCTGGGGCTTATTATAGCCCTTTTGAATTTCCCTACCAACAAGCAAATTGAACTTTTGGTCAGTCCCCCCAAGCTCAAGATCGGAATCAATAGCAACGGAATCCATAGCTTGAGCAAGTGGATAAAGCAATTCGTGAAGGGAAATAGCCTGCTCTTGCTTAAAGCGTTTTTCAAAATCATCGCGAACAAGAATTTGGGCAACAGTGTATTTTGAAGCAAGGTGAATCACATCGCTAAAAGTCATTTTGTCGAGCCATTCAGAGTTATATCGAATTTGCATTCTATCCTCGCGAAGGACTTTGTTTGCCTGCTCCAAATAGGACTGTCCATTAATTCGAGTTTCTTCTAATGTAAGCTGTGGACGTGTTTTTGAGCGTCCCGAAGGGTCTCCTATCATTGCCGTAAAATCGCCAATAATAAGCACCGCGGTATGCCCCAAATCTTGAAATTGGCGCATTTTATTCAGCACAACCGCGTGTCCAATATGCAAATCGGGACGACTTGGGTCACAGCCCAATTTTATAATAAGGGCTTTTTTACTTTTTATGGAATTTTCAATTTTTTGAACTAATTCATCTTCAGGTATAATTTCAACCGCTCCTGCACGAATCAAATCCATCTGTTCATTTACTGTTGGAAACATATTTTTTTCAGAACGTTAATAAAAATGCAAAGTTACGAAAAAATAAGGTTTTTCCCTTAAATTTCGATTTCTCCTTTTGCAATTTTTTCTAGTGTCCTCCAATAAATTTGATGTTCTACAGCAAGAACGCGTGCTGCAAGGATTTCCGGACTATCATCTGGAAAGACTGGAACTATTTCTTGGGCAAGAATTCGACCTTTGTCATATTCCGAGTTTACAAGATGGACCGTAGCCCCGCTTTCAATTTCCTTTGCGTCAATCACAGCTTGATGAACAGCCATTCCATACATAGAATCGCCACCATATTTTGGAAGCAAGGCTGGGTGAATGTTTAGCACTCTCCCTTTAAAATGTTCAATCACTCTACTGCTCAATTTTTTCATATAGCCAGCCAAAACAATAGTATCGGCATTATGCTTTTCTAAATGCTCAATAATCGCACTATCACGTTGCTCCTGCTCTGGATATTTTAACGAGCTGATATGATAAGAAGGAATGTTCTCTATTTTTGCTCTTTCCAAAACGTAAGCCTTTGAATTATTTGAAATTATAACGCAAGGTTTTGCATCTAAGAGCTTTTTCTTAATTGCATTTAAAATAGATTGGACATTGCTTCCGCTATGGGAGGCAAGAAAAGCTAAGTGTAAAGAAGGCATATAATTGTTAATTGTTAGTTGTTAATTGTTATTGATAGTTCAGAACATTGTAAATAATTTTTTTTACTAAAAACTGTTGCGTTATGCTAAAAATCAAACTCTCTTTTTTACTACTAAACTGTTGCCAATGACAGCTATGTCCCCCGCTGGCGGGGGTTAAGAATAAACAGAGCTATTTTCTTTGAGTTGCCAACGACATCTTTGTCCCCCGCTGGCGGGGGTAGGGGGTGGATCTTTATACATTATAATTACTTAGCGCTAATTTAATTCCTACGGGATTTTTTTCCTTCAAAGAACCATTAATAATTAAACTTCCTATGGGGTATTTTTCAAAGCAGCACTTGATAGAACTTCAATTTCAATGTTTACTGCCTTTTTATCCCGTAGGGATTGGATTATTGTAGAAATCAATTACCCGCGACTGTCCTTATCCCGTAGGGATTATATTTTCCAAAACATAGTCAATAATTTAATCCCTGCGGTATAAGCACGATCAAAGTTTTCCTTTTGCTACAATAATTTAATTCCTACGGAATATTTTCCTTCATTAAATACTTTTCCACCCCTTGCCCATGCCAGCGGGGATAAGTCCTTTTATCATCGTCATTTAAACAAAACTCTTACTTAATTAGAAGTCCAGAAAACCTTTCTTAAAAGAAATTATATGTTAAATCTACTATCAATGATGGGAAAATACCAAAGATTATTACTGCCGCAGCTGTGATTAAAAGTGTGTATTTTGCCATTCCTACTTTTGATTTCAAGCGCCCATGCGTCTGCTCTTTGAAATACATTTGGAGAATTAAGCCAATATAGTAATACATTGAAATAATTGAAGATATAACGGCAACAATCGTTAGCCAAAGAAAGTCCGCTTTGATTGCTGCTAAAAATAAATAATATTTTCCAAAAAAACCCGCGAAAGGCGGTATCCCAGCCAAAGACAACATAAATATTGACATTAACGCAGATAAAATTGGGTGCGATTTATATAAGCCAGAATAATCATCAAAACTCATTTTTTCATTTCCATTTCTTTCAAAAACAGAAACGATTACAAAAGCCCCCATCTGCATAAACATATAAGCACTTATGTAAAAAATAATTCCAGTATATCCAAGTTCATTGCTTGCAACTATACCCATCAGCAAATAGCCCGCATGGGCGACAGAAGAGTATGCTAACATTCGCTTTACGTTTTTTTGGACAAGTGCCGTCAAATTCCCTATTAGCATAGTTGCAGCAGAAATAAAGGCAATAATTAGCTGGGCAGTGCGGGCGGTATCCGCAATTTGGAAACTTTTTACATCGAATTGAATAATTTCTTTAGCAATAATGACAAATCCCACAATAGCAGCAGCTTTCCCGGCCGTAGCAAAAAAAGCACTCACCACGGTTGGCGAGCCGCTATACACATCTGGAGCCCATTGGTGAAAGGGAAATGCAGCCGCTTTGAAGGAAAGACCAACGAGCATCAGACCAATTCCCAAAGTTAAATAAATGGGAATAGCCTCGCCTTGACTTATAATTATTCCGATTTCTTTAATGTCCAAAGTGCCTGTAGCACCATAGAGCATTGCCATTCCATAAAGTAAAAAACCCGTTGCAAATGCGCCAAGGAAAAAGTATTTTAGAGACGCCTCAACTGAAAATATGGATTTTCTAAAAAAACCTGCAAGCACATAAAAAGGAATGGACATAAGCTCAATTCCAATAAACAGCACGAGCAAACTTGAAGAATGTGAAATAAGCATCATCCCGCAAATAGAAAAAAGAATAAGCGAATAAAATTCGTTGTATTCTTCGTATTCCCGCTTTATAAAAGGCTTTGCAGCTACAATTGTAAGCAGTCCGGCAAGGCAAAAGAGTATATCGAAATATGCAGAATACCCTCCAAAATGTATTTGATGCTTTGAAATCAAATCGCTTAGAGCCATTGCTTTTATAGCATCTATAGCTTCGTTTGAAGCTGTTAAAGTATAAGCAGCAGCAATCAATGTAGCAAGTAATGCAAAGATGCTAAATGAAAAGTTTAAATTTTTATTTTTCCATATAGCATCGAAGGCAACGGCAGCAACAGAGCTTACTGAAATTATTATTAAAGGTAAAAGAAATTGATACTCAAGTTCCATACTTATCTTTCAATTTTAATAATTTTTAAATTCAATATAATTAAATATTCTGAAAAATTTTATATTTTTTTAAAGTAAAAATTTTTCTCGCAATTTTTCCAAAAATAAATGCTAATTTTCTATTAGAAAAGC
>JAAYJM010000092.1 GCA_012522895.1 Ignavibacteria bacterium | reverse complement strand
CAGCATTTTTTATGTTTTTTTAAATTTGCTTTTTTTTATTATTCTAAATTATAAAATTAAAATTGATAAACCTTATACAATCTGTATTATTAAAAAAATATAATCTTTTAATACAAGGCAATAATTTATTTAGTTGTGTGATTTTTTGAGGTGTTATTTGCTTGATTGAGTCCAGAAATCCCCCCAGCTAGCTTTTTCAAAGGAGGAGATAGTGTAGCAGCGTCTTTCTGAACGTAGTGAAGAATCCAGAAAAGAAAATCCCCACTAACTTTTTCAAAGGAGGAGACTTCTTTTTAGTAGAAAACACAGAACAGTCCTATGTCCCCCGCTGGCGGGGGAAAAAGGGGGTGGAAAAAGATTTTCGAATGAAAAATGTTCCGTAGGAAGTCTAATTGCTAATTATTCTTTGAATGAAAAGATATTCCGTATGAATTAAATTATTGTAGCAAAAGGAAGACCTTGACCGTGCTTATCCCGACAGGGATTAAATTATAAACTGTGCTTGGAAAAATACAATCCCTGTCGGGATATTATTTGTAATGATGCAATTTCTGCTACAATAATATAATCCCTGTCGGGATATTTACGCAGATGTGCCACAATTTCAAAGTGTGGCACATCTTTTCATTTCTACAATTTTTCCATTCTTGTTTGAACCACAAAATAAATCAAGAAATCCTAAAATCCTTTTAATCACGGTTCAAAAAGAATCACCTCAATATTACAAAGCTCTTTGTTATTCTATCTACTTGATTTATGAAAGAGCAATGATATAAGCCATTTGGGAAACCTGCTGTTGAAATTGTGATTTTACTGTTTCCTATTATTTTGGCTTGCTCAATGCGTTTTACTTCCATTCCGAGAGAATTAAAAATGGAAATTGAGCTTATATTTTGATTTTCTGGAATGGAAAAAGTGATTTCATTTTGAGCGGGATTTGGGAAGATTTGGAAATCCTTGCTTTCGGAAATTGGAGGATTGTCTTCAACGCTTGTTTCGGTGCGGGAATATTTTAGTATTATTCCAGTGTAATTATAATCAAAACCAACAATCCAGCCAGTTTTTTCATTAATAAAAAATAAATCGGTAACATATCCATTAAACAATCTATTCTCTTTAACCCAGCTTTCACCACCGTCAGTTGTTTTATAAATGCCTCTATCGTTAGAAAACCACCCATTGTTTAAATCAGAAAAATGAACACATCCCCAATGCCCTGCAGCATTGTCGTATTGAATTATCCAGTTTATGCCACCATCAGTTGTTTTAAAAACATTGTCATAACTTAAAGCCCAACCAGTTTTTTCGTCTATAAAGCACATATTTGAAAAAGCATAGTCATCACCCAAAGGAATAATATCCCAAGATTCGCCGCAATCAGTTGTTGTAAGCAAGGTATCGGTATAATGCCCAGAAAGTGCAAAGCCAACACTATCATTTACAAATTGTAAATTTATAATAGAATTTGATGTGTTATGAATCTTATACCACCATTTTTCGCCGCCATTAGTAGTTTTGTAAATAATGTCCTCGCCCGTTATTAAACCGACAGAATCATTAATAAAGTAGATTGAATTAATAGCTTTCATTAAAAGAGTTTGAGTATCGAACCAGTCATTACCTCCATTTATAGTTTTAAAAACTTTTCCATCAGAGGTGCCGACATAACCAGTCAATAAATCAACAAAATATAGAGCTGTTAAATTTGCTGAGATACCGGTATTTTGATTAAACCAGTTTACTCCGCCGTCTGTCGTTTTTAGTAATTTTCCATATTGTCCCGCTATCCATCCTGAGTTTTCATCAACAAATTGGACTATATTATTTTCTTTAGTATCTCCTTTTGTTTTTAGCACCCAGCTGAGTCCGCTGTTTGTTGTTTTTCTTATAGCCCCTGAAGCCCCTACAATAATTCCATTATTAATATCATACATATCAAAACCACAAGCTCCCCAAATAAAAGACATTCCGCTTGTTTGTTCGAACCACTCGTTTCCGCCGTCTGTCGTTTTTAAAATTACTCTGCCAACAGCCCAGCCGGTATTTTCATCGAAAAATTTAATATATTCTAAATTATTAAAATTCTCAAAAGTCGTTTGCTCAAACCAGCTTTCTCCTCCATCTGTTGTTTTTAGCATAAAACATCTGTCGCCTCCAAGCCAGCCAATATTTTCATTAAGAAAAAACACTGAGTATAAATTTTTATTTGTTATGCTATCTTGCATTACCCAGTTTTCACCGCCGTCTGTCGTTTTTAAAATTACTCTGCCAACAGCCCAGCCAATACTTTCGTTAAGAAAATAAAGATTGTTTAAGCTCTTTGTAGTATTTGAGGATTGAAGAAACCAGCTATTTCCAGCATCTGTTGTTTTTATAATATCGCCTTTGTTGCTGACAATCCAGCCAATATTAGAATCAATAAAGAATATTTTGTTAAGTTCGGTATCAAGTCCGCTATCGTAGCTTAGCCAATTCAAACCACCATCAGTAGTTTTCAATATTTTATTATCAGAGCCAACGGCAAAGCAAATTTTGCTGTTTATTGCAAATATGTGTTTGAAATCAAAATATACATCAGTTTTAAGAAGTTCCCAATTTTCGCCGCCATCACTTGTTTTAAGTATAGTTCCATTATCGCCGCAAGTAAATGCAATGTATTTGGTTGCGTAACTAACGCTTGTTAAATAATTGCCCTGTGGAAGTGGGCTTTGCCATTCCCAGCCGCAATCTTTAGAATATAAAAAATTTGAAATAAATAAACAGAGAATAAATATTTTTTTCATAATATTATCTTTTAATTTATGATTAATAGATATTAATAGAATTTTACGCCTCATTCCCAAGTTTAAGTGAGAAGGAGATAAAAAGCACTAATTAATTATAATGTATAAAGATCCACCCCCTTCCCCCGCCAGCGGGGGACATTATTTCTGTCTTCTCCTTCCCAAGTTCAAATGGAAAGGAGCTTCAAATTCAATCAGATTAATTACAGCTAAACCAAATTTATAAACTAATAATTAACAATTAATAATTGCGTTATATTTCTACTGCCAGCACTTACAACAACTATATAAGCGCCAGCAGGCAAATCGGAAACTGAAAAAGTCAAAGATGCTTTCATATTGTAACTGTCGTATTCTATTTTTTCTGCAAGATCTTTAACTTTAATTCCCAACGTGTTACATAAACTGATTTGACAATTATTTCTAAAATTCGGTTCAAGAAAGAAATCCACAGTTACATTCTGATTTGATGGATTTGGGTAAAGATTCCTTATTGATATGTCTGGCAGATTTTGTATTTCAAAATCTCCTTTTTCTACCACTGATGTAGTTGTATCAGTATTGAAAATATAAAATCCATAACTATTGTGTAAAAAATAACGATTAAAATGCTCTGCTGAAATCCAAATTTTTTTATTTTGAACACATGCAATTTGATATTTATAGCACCATTCGTCTACAGCAGTAGGAAATTTTGGAACTTCAATAACAGACCAACTACCTGATGAATCAAATTTGTATAAATTACAAGTTTTTCCACCGATTAGCCAAACATTGTCTGAACTATCAACGCACAAGCAGCATGAACTCAAATCTTCCTGTGTTCCGGCATACCTTTCAATATCGGACATATATTTTTCGGCTTTAAACGTTTCGCCGTCATACACTAATAAAATGGAATATTTGTTTAGTGCATACATAGTATTTTTTGAATCAAAAACAAGATCCGTTAACTCCCAATATACTTCAGGAAAATCAGTAATCGAAAATTTATTGATCAGCTCTTCATCTTCATAAATAAAAACAGAATCATTATAACAAGCCCAGATTCTATTTAATCTATCAATAAAAAATTTGTCTATTTTTCTGTTAATCACAGATTTAAAGCGGTTATTTTTATATTTGCTTAAAGCATAGTAAACTGAATCGGATTCTTGAACATAATAATTTTTCAATACATAAATATCTCCATTACTGTTACTTTTAATATTATAACCGTCGTTAGAATAATAGTTTATATCATAATACTTATCTAAAATTTTATCATATATTTGAGTAAAATTGATTATTGTGTCAGGCGTGATTTTTAAAATATTACATCTATAATTAAGCCAAATATTTTCTTCAGCGTCAAATGTAAAGTTATACAAAGATGAATCTTTAAGTTGCTTGTAAAGTGTGTCTTTTATTGAGCTGTTTGTTAATAAGTCCCTTTTGGTTTTGTAATACCACTTGTTTTGATTATGATTATAAATCATTAATAAAGTATCAGAGGAAATTCTAAAAACAAATGTTGAATCGCCTTTCGCAATCATTTGCCTGCAATTCATTTTCCCATAACTTTCAAATGTTTCATTATAAAAAAGGAAATCCTCTTTATATAGAAAATCCCAGCTTTGAGAAAAAAGCTCGCTTGAAAGTATTATTAGAAAAAGTAAAACTAATTTTTTCATTACAAGCTCTTACGAAGAATTTTTTTTAATTAATTTACTTAAAATTAAAATTTTCTTTTTAAAAAAGCAAGTGAAATTATTTTAAAAGCAATATTTTTTTTGAGGTGTGATTTACTTGATGGACTCCAGAAATCCCCCCTACTAACTTTTTCAAAGGGGGAGATAGTGTAGCACTGTCTTTCTGAACGTAGTGAAGAATCCAGAAAAAAAATCCCCACTGCCACCTTTTACAGAAAGCAGAAGAAAGAAGTCTGGAGGTGAAGAATAAGCTGTCCCCCGCCAGCGGGGGACATATGACTACTCTGTGTTTCCTTCTAAAATTTATATGCCTTAAGCTAAGCTTTCTGCGAATGATAATGTTGCTTTGCTTTCTTTATTTTTTCCCTGTTGGCTTAATATCTTTTTTTGAAGGTCGAGATAGTGATTAATAAGAAGCCTTGGACTGTTGCTGTATTTCTCTGATATTTGCTTCCTGATTCTCCTAATTTCTTCTATGGTATGTTCTTCTTGCATTATTTACTCCAAATTAGTTGTAAGGGCGTTGTTAAAAAAGGAACATACAAGCCAAGCTTATTATTAATAAACTTAATGTGTTCATATTTATTTGCGTTTGCAAGATGCTTGCAGTTCCAAGTTAAAAGGAAATCGCATTTATAATATGACGCAATAGCCAAATGAATTGCGTCACCAACAACATTTCCTGGCATTATTTTATTTTTAATATAAACCGTTACTATATCTTCTATTCCCTCAACAATACCAAGAAAATTAATATTTTTAAGCATTTTCAGAGCATTTTCGCGTTTTTCGGTATTTGGAATCAAAGATAATTCTTCGTAAACTGCAACACTTGTTTGCAAGATGTATTGATTGCTATGATAATCCCACCAATCCTTTGTCCATTGCTGCATTGCTAAAGATTCAGCACTGCTCCTCTCGTTAAAATAAAAACTTGGAATAGTAGTTTCAATATAAACAGTTTTTTTCATATAGTATTAACGAAATTGAATCCTTTTTATTTCCTTATCACTTATAATGTTTAAAAGCTCGCCGTCAATTTAAATATAGTAAAGTGTCCAGAGTGATTGCGATATTGAAATGCTCTTTGGGTTACTCGCTATAGCCCTAAATGACACTTCTACACTGTCTCCCGCTTTGAAAAAGGGGGTCGGGGGGATTTTCCTAAAGTTATTTTTCCACCCCCTGCCCCGCCAGCGGGGGACAATCTTTCTCTCTTCTCCTTTCCAAGCTGAATTTGAGAAGGAGGGAGAATTTTCAATTTATCCCGTAGGGATTAAATTATTGTAGTTATGATTTTTTTAGATTTTTTTTATCCCGTAGGGATTAAATTATTTATTTCGTTTTTTACAATATAATCCCTGTCGGGATAAGCGCAGCCGCGGGGTAATTGGCTTCTACAATAATATAATCCCTACGGGATATTTTTTTCTGATGGACTCCTCCTTCGTGGTGGAGTCCATCTTTTCACTGTTTCTCAAAGCAGGCTAATTGCCGATCTGTAATTACTTTAAATTAACGTTTTATGTTGGGAGCATCTAAGCCATATTCCATTTTTCTGTCTTCTTTTCTCAACATAAATCCAAGCAAAATAGCGAGAAAACCAAGAGCAGCAAAAACAAGCATTGGATAAGTATAGTCATATATTGCAGTTACATCGCCAGCAGCAATTCTTTCACCAACGCCGGGATTTACCCATTCCAAAACCTTGCCTATAAGCATTGGAATAATCATCAAGCCAATGTTCTGTATCCAAAAAATTAAAGCATAAGCGCTTCCCAAATATCTATCCTCTACAATTTTTGGAACTGAGGGCCACATAGAAGCAGGCACCAAAGAAAATGCAACACCAAGAACGATAATCGCAAATATAGCTAAAGCAATGTTAAGCGGCGCAATCGCAAAAACCAAATGGGCAAAGGTAAGCAAGGCAGCACCGAAAATCATCATAGTTGCGCCCTTGCCTTTTGTGTCTAAATAAAAGCCAAGAAGGGGTGTTAAAATAATAGTTCCGATTGGCAGCATCGAAGAAATAATACCGGCAGTTTCTGGCGAAACGCCAAGTTTATTTTGCATCATATTAACGGCGTATTTCAGAAATGGAAACACACCGGAATAGAATAGAACACAAAGAAATGAAATATATAAAAATGCTTTGTTTTTTAAAATTATCCCAATGTCGCTTAGCTTAAATTCTTCGGCTGGCTCGCTTCCATCGGCATCTTCTTGCATTTGTGAATCCAATTTCTTATCCATAAAAACATATACAAGAATCGTTAAAAAGCCGATTGCAAGCAGAGCCAATCCAAAATATACGGAGTTTAAAGGGTTGCCGGTGATTTCATTGCCGGCGCCTTTCACTCCTGAAATTATTGGAGAAAAAGCAAAAGCAAAAGATGCACCCAGTCGAGCTGTTGCCATTTCCATACCCATTGCAAGAGCTAACTCTTTGCCTTTAAACCATTTTACAATAGCTTTAGAAACTGTGATTCCGCACATTTCCACTCCAATCCCAAAAATCGCATACCCAATGGAAGCGACAAGGGCAGTTGGCGGAAGACATACCATTTCACCAATTGATTCGAAAAGTCCAAAACCTAAGCCACCTTCGTAAAAATAGGGCGTTAAGCCATAGCACTTGATTAGACCACCGAGCAGCATAACGCCAGCCGATGTAAGTCCGGTAAAGCGGATTCCCATTTTATCGAGAATGATACCAGAAAGAATTAGAAAGCCAAGGACGTTCAGCATATATTCCGAGCCGGAAAAGAATCCATAAGTCGAAGGAGACCACTTATAATTATTTTCTAATAAAGATTGCAGCGGGGCAATCATATCTACAAAAAAGTATGCAGAAAGCATTGTAAATGCAACAAGGAAAAGCGCTGTCCATCTTATTCCTTTTGAATCTTTTAGTAATTTTGTTAACTGTTCACTCATTTTGTTTTGTCATTTGTTTATAATATGTTAATTATTTTCCTATTGATATATAAACATTTAATTCTTTCTTAAAATATAAGCTGCTTCCAAGGATAAAAAATCTTTAATGCAAGGCAAAAAAGAAATAGCGTTAAGCTTAACTGTTGGCAAGCCAAATTTCATTTTGAAAACAGGTCGCAAAAAAAAGAAATCTTTATGAATGACTTCTAAACCCAATTCCCGAGCAGCTTTTACCAATTTGCGATGATTCAATCTAATATCGCGAAGTCGCATCACCTCATTTTTATCAGGGGCTCTTCCACTTGAAATCAAGCGTTTAAATATAAAATCTGGCAATAAATGAATATATGGTAGTTTGCCCCAAAAATTTTGCAATGTGTGTTGATGTCCCCCATAAGGAGAATAATAAGGAGGGAATGTAAGATAAATAGCTCCATTATTTTTTAATAATTTAGAAATATTTTTCAAACACTTTTTGCTATTGTCTATATGCTCAATAACATCGCGAAGTATAAGCAAATCAAAGTTGCCTCTCCATTCTTTTGGAATTTGCTCGTTTATTATATCATTTTTTACAAACTGAATTTTTAGATCCGATGCTTTTGCAATTTGCTCTCCATCGTGAAGACGCTGTGGGACAATATCGGTGGCTAACAAATCTCCTGCTCCTTTTTGCGCAAAAGCCATAAGAACCCCAGCTTCCGCCGAACCGATTTCTGCTACATTATAGCCTTCTTTAAAAACGCCGACTTTTGAAAGATGCGGAACAATATAATCTTTGCCTAATGTATATTGATAACCCCAATAGTAAAGCGTATTTTCCGATACAGTGCCAGTCTTTTTAACTATTTCAACCAGATCTTCCATTAATTCACTTTTTTTCATATTTTTGTTTTTTGCAAATTTAATAATATTTTATGATTAATCATTATTACACTTTAATAAAACTTGTTGAAGAATTTCAGTTTTTAAAAGGTTTTGTCATTTTAGAGTGCTTTACTCAAGAAAAAAACATTTTAATCCTAACTTTATATAATGGTAAATCATTAGAATACTTGCAGTTTTCAGCACAGCCGACCAAAACCACTTTATTTTTAAGGACAAATTTTTCGAAATCAAAAAAAAATGTTGCTAATCAATTTCCAGAGCTTATTGGGAAGAAAATAAAGAATATATATATAGTTGAAAATGAACGGCTTATAGATTTTGAAATATCTAACAATACTAATACAAATTCTCCCGACACTCCATTTTCCAATCTTGATGAAGAAAGTCTGCTGCTTCGCTTTATTTTATTTGGTGCTTCGCGAAGCAATATTGTGATATTAAATAAAAAGAGTTACGTTCTTAATTCTTTTAGAAAGAAATCTGAGCTAATCGGAACAGAGCTTCTTATTCCAAAAACGAAGTTCAAGGTTTTTTCTGATTATAATTCTGATTATAATAAAGAGCAACTAATAGAAGAAGCTCTTTTAAAAAGCGACCTGTTGCTTGGAAAGCATTATGCGAAGCAATTTTTAAGAGAAGAAATCCCCCCTACCCCCCTTTTGCAAAGGGGGGAACTCGATCAGAAAGTAAATAGTCATTATGAACCAAAGGAAGAAAAAGAAATCCCACCTGCACCACTTTTGCAAAGGGAAAAAATTGATGGAAAAGTAAACAGTCATTATGAACCAAAGGAAGAAAAAGAAATCCCACCTGCACCACTTTTGCAAAGGGGAAAAATTGATGGAAAAGTAAACAGTCATTATCAACCAAAGGAAGAAAAAGAAATCCCACCTGCACCACTTTTGCAAAGGGGGGAAATTGATCAGAAAGCGAACAGTCATTATGAACGAAGTGAAGAAAAAGAAATCCCACCTGCACCACTTTTGCAAAGGGGGGAAATTGATCAAAAAGCGAACAGTCATTATGAACGAAGTGAAGAAAAAGAAATCCCACCTGCACCACTTTTGCAAAGGGGGGAAATTGATCAGAAAGCGAACAGTCATTCTGAACAAAGTGAAGAAAAAGAAATCCCACCTGCACCACTTTTGCAAAGGGGGGAAATTGATCAAAAAGCGAACAGTCATTATCAACCAAAGGAAGAAAAAGAAATCCCACTTGCACCACTTTTGCAAAGGGGAAAAATTGATGGAAAAGTAAACAGTCATTATCAACCAAAGGAAGAAAAAGAAATCCCCCCTACCCCCCTTTTTCAAAGGGGGGAACTCGATCAGAAAGTAAATAGTCATTATGAACGAAGTGAAGAAAAAGAAATCCCACCTACCCCCCTTTTTCAAAGGGGGGAAATTGATCAGAAAGCGAACAGTCATTATGAACGAAGTGAAGAATCCAGAAATTGCTCTCCAGCAAGTAATTTTGAACAAAAAGAAAAATTTTGCAAAGATTTTCAGCGCATCTATCAAAAAGCAAAGGAATTTAAGAGCAAGTGCTTGCAAAGCAATATATTTTTCTTGCTTGAAAATGCTGAAAAAGAGCTGCTTTTTTCTTTAATTCGTTTAGACGAATATCCAAAAATCCTTGATTCCTCAAATTCAATCAGCTATTTATTGGAAAGAAAGTATTATTCGGAAACTAGAGAACACAATTTCCAAAAGGATTATAAGGAACTTTTTACAAAACTTGAAAAACATTTTTTAAGGTTAAAAAAAAGAATTGAGCGGTTGGAAACTGAGCAAGAAAGCGACAAAGAAAGCGATTATAAGCTTTGGGCAGAGCTGCTTCTTTCTGCTCCAAAGCCAAAAGCAAGAGCGGGCAAACAAGTTGAACTCTTTGATTATGAAGGAAATAAATTGAAAATTCCATTAGACCAAAAATTAAATCTGATTGAAAATAGTAAAAAATATTTTGAAAAAGCACGCTCAAGCCGTGAGAAAAAGGAATATAACAAGCATATTTTGAAAGATTTGAAAAGAAAGGAAATAGTAACAAGTAAACGTATTATGGAAATGAAAAAAATACAAGATAAAAAGGAGTTAAGGGATTTTCGCAACAAGTTGCAAAGCGAGTTTAAAGAATTAAACGCTGCAAAATCGGGTGAAGAGCATTCAAAATTCAGGATTTTTGAGTTAAGAGATGGCTTTACTCTTTATGTTGGGAAAAGCGCTGCAAATAACGATGAGCTTACATTTGGCTTTGGCAAAGCAAATGATTATTGGTTTCACGCAAGAGGAGCCGCCGGCTCTCACGCAATTTTAAGATTCGATAGCAAAGACGCTAAAGCTCCAAAAGACATTTTAAGAGAAGCAGCGTCAATTGCTGCTTATTATTCTCAACAGCGGAATGCAAAATACGTTCAGGTTTGCTATACGCAAAAAAAATACGTTTATAAACCTAAAGGAGCAGCGCCAGGCTCAGTCGCTTTGAAAAGAGAAGAAGTGATAATGGTTGAGCCAAAATTGCCACAAAAAGAGCTTGGCAAATGATTAATTTATAAAACTGCTTTTTTACGACAAAAAAATATAAAAAAGCTTTTTCTTTCAAATTTTTTTTTATTTAATTTCTTGATTATTGAGTATTTTCATAATCATCAAATCCGTAGTCATAATCATAATCGCCAGCAGGAGCCAAGCCAATATCGACTACCGTTAAATCATCTGACTTGTCAACAGAGATTGGATAAGTGATTAATGCAATCGACATAAATATAATCGTTACAAGAATAACGATAAACAGCAGATTTATACTGTAATCTGGCAATAAATACTCCGCTGGTATCGAATAT
>JAAYJM010000091.1 GCA_012522895.1 Ignavibacteria bacterium | reverse complement strand
ACATAGGACAGTCCTGTGTCCCCCGCTGGCGGGGGATAAATTGGAAATTGTAGAAGAAAAAAGATCTGCCACACCTCAAAGGTGTGGCACATCTGGATATCTTTCAATTCCCCTTCCTTCTCGATTCCCGCCTCCCGATTCCTAATTCCCAGTCACAGTTCAGACAAGAATCAAAATCAATTTTACTTTTTTCGCTTAACAAAATAACAGCTGCTATCATTTGCAAAAAATATTTTCATAAAATAAGTTGTATGTGTTAAATTTTTTATTATTTTATGTGTTTTAAAATATAGTTTTAAAAATTTAACATTAAAAAAAATGCAAAGCATAAGCCTCAAAATTACTTCACTAATTTTTATATTGCTTTTTTTGGAAAGTTTTAGCTTTGCTAAGCAGATTAACGCAGAAAAAAAGAATTTCCTTTGGGAGATTAAATCTAATACAACTAAAGCTTATTTGCTCGGGTCTATTCATTTGGGTAAAGAAACTATGTATCCACTTGATACTGTAATTGAGAATCGCTTTAATGAATGCGATAATCTCGTAGTCGAAACAAACGTAAAAGGAACAGAAGCTCTTGGTCTTGCCGCCTCAATTGATATGATGTATGGAGCAGATTCTACCGTCAAAGATGAACTTTCTGAATTTAGATACGAAAAGCTGAAAGAAATTGCGAGCTATTGCAGTCTTCCAAGTATATTGTTGAACAAGGTGCGATTAGGTTATTCCTTGATTTTTCTGCAATTAAAAAAACTTAACGATATGGGCTATGCACCCAATTATGGTATTGATTTGCATTTTTTGAATAAAGCAGAAGGCAAAAAAGTATTAGAGCTTGAAAGCGCCGAATCCCAAATAAGCCTGATGAACTCCCTAATTGAAGCTGCCGACACAAGCATTATAGATTTAGAATATTTTAAAACCGGAATTGAAACTATGGACAGCCTCGTTTATGCTTGGCAAAATGGAGATATTGAATTTTTGGAAGAATTGCTTAGCTCCGAAAGTGCGGTTCTTTCTATTGGTGGCGATGAGATGAGTTTTAAATTGAACGATGAAAGAAATTTCCAAATGCTTGAAATAATTGAAAAATATTTAGAGAGCAATGAAAAATATTTTATTATAGTAGGAGCTGCCCATTTAGTTGGCGAAAATGGATTAATCAATCTTTTAAGAGAAAAGAACAAATATTTTATAAAACAATTGTAGGCACAGAAATGGATAAAAAAAGACCTTTTAATGTTTTAATAACCGGCGCTTCTTCTGGGATAGGTAGAGGTTGCGCTATGGTGTTCGCAATGGCTGGCGCCAATCTTATACTTTTGGCAAGAAGAAAAGACCGATTAGAAGAATTAGCAGAAAATTTGAAAAGAGAGTTTAACACCGAGTCTTACTGCATTGAATGCGATGTCCGAAATTTTGATGAGGTTAGCCAAAAAATCAATGAAATTCCAGAAAATTGGAAAAATATTGACGTTCTGATTAATAATGCCGGACTTGCCCGCGGATTCGAAACTATTCAAGAGGGATTGCTCAGCGATTGGGAGGAGATGATAGACACTAATATTAAAGGCTTGCTCTATGTTTTTAAGGCAGTGGTTCCTGGAATGATAGAAAGAAAAACTGGGCATATTATAAACATCGCCTCCATTGCAGGTCGCGAAGTTTATCCCAAAGGAAACGTCTATTGCGCCACGAAATCTGCTGTTCGCTCGCTTTCAAAAAGCTTTGCCATTGATTTGAACGGCACTGGAATTAGAGTAACAAACATTGACCCAGGGCTTGTCGAAACGGAATTTGCGAAAGTTCGTTTCCACGGAGACGAAGAAAAAGCTGATAATGTTTATAAGGGCTATCAGCCTTTGCTCGGAGAGGATATTGGATTGGTGGCTCTTCTTTGCTTTCAATTGCCCCCACACGTGAATATTCAAGATATTTTGGTTACTCCCACAGCTCAAGCTTCCGCAACAATCATTGCGAAAGACCTTGAAGAATAAAATTTTCTAAGTCATCCGATGACTCGCAGCCATCGGATGACTTTTTCTTTCGCTTTAATAATTCTTTAATTTTTCAATCCCAGCGCGCAAAATTTCATCTTTTTTTGCAAAACAAAGCCGCAGCATTCCTTTTCCTTCATCTGACTTGGAATAGAAAGCAGAAGAAGGGATGGTCGCAATTCCATTTTTTTCAATCAATTCAGTTGCGCACTCCAGATCATTTATATTTTTTTCTTTTGGAATATCGAGCATAATAAAATAACTTGCTTTGGGTAAATGCGCTTTAAAATTGCTGCTTTTTAATTCACTTAAAACATAATCGCGCTTTTCCTCATAAGTTTTTCTAAAGATCGGCAAGTATTCATCTAACTGATTAAGTGCGTGAGCCATAGCGTGCTGGCCCGGTGTGTTAACTGCAAAAGTTGTCCATTGATGAACTTTTTGAATAGGCGCTGTTAAATTCGCTGGAGCAACGGCATAGCCAATTTTCCAACCCGTCATTCCAAAAGTTTTTCCCATAGAAGAAATTGTGATTGTCCGCTCCTTCATTTCTGGCAAAGATGCAATAGGGATGTGACTTACGCCGTCAAAAGTTAAAAACTCATAAACCTCATCTGAAATAACAAGCAAATTATATCTTTTAGCCAATTTTGCGATCCAATGCAACTCCTCCAAAGTCCAAACTTTGCCCGTTGGATTGTGCGGATTATTCAAAATGATTGCCTTCGTTTTCTCCGTTATGTTTGCTTCTAATTCATAAAAATCGAAAGTGAAATCGGGTTTTCTCAAACTAATAAATTTCGGATTAGCCCCGCATAAAATGGCATTAGCAAAATAGCCATCGTAGTATGGCTCGAAAAGTATAAGCTCGTCCCCTTCTTGAAAAAAAGCATTGAAAGTAGAATAAAGTGCCTCGGTCGCACCCGCTGTAACGGTTATTTCTTCATCTGCATTAATATCAAGGGAATAGAACTTTTTATAAACATCGGAAATTTCCTTTCTAAAACTAAGGACGCCATTTGCTGGAGCGTATTGATTTTTCCCGCTTTTCATTGCCTTAAACGCTTCTTCCATTATCCAGTCGGGACCATCGAAGTCTGGAAAACCTTGCCCAAGATTAATTGCTTTATGCTTAATTGCGAGCTGGCTTATTTTCGTAAAAATCGATGTCTCTATTTTTGAAATTCTGTTTGCTTCAAAGTTTTTCATTTTTTTTCCCTTCTAAAATAATTACAAATTCACCTTTTATCGCGTTCTTTTTGCTTATTGCTTCTTTGCATTCAAGAAGCGTGCCGCGAGTATATTCTTCATATATTTTCGTCAATTCTCTTGCAAAGCAGGCTTTTCTTTCTGCTCCACAAAGCTCAATTAGCTCGTCAATAATACGCTCGATTTTATAAGGCGATTCAAAAAAAATCGCTGTGCAGTTGCAATCCGCTATTTTTTGTAAAAAAGCTTTTCGTCCTTTTTTTTGTGGCGGAAAACCGAAAAAGCAAAATTGGTCTGTCGGCAATCCGCTTGCCACCAGCGCCGTTAAAAATGAGGAGGCGCCAGGCAAGGACACAATATCAATAGAATTTTCAATGCAACTAATCACTAAACGATAGCCCGGGTCGGATATTGCAGGCGTTCCCGCATCGCTGAGCAAAGCAACATTTTTTCCTTCTTCAAAATATTTCATTAAGCTGCTTGCTTTTTCTTTTTCGTTATGTTCGTGGTAGCTCTCTAATTTTTTCCCTAAAATGTTAAGATTTTTAAGGAGCTGTCCTGTTCTTCTTGTATCTTCGCAAGCAAGGACATCAGCTTCAGCAAGCGTTTTCAATGCCCTCAAAGTTATATCGTCCATATTCCCTATTGGTGTTGGAACAATGTATAATTTCCCTTTCATAAGTATTTTGTTGTTGTTTTTATTTTGTTTTATAATAATTTAATCCCTCTCGAGGTAGTTTTCTTGTCTGAACCGTAATTTTCTTGATTGAGGGATTGCTTGATTTTTTCATTTTAACAAGGGGCAGCCACCCATTGCTGAAAGCTATATAAACATAAATCAAGATAAAAGTAAATCAAAATAAATCAATGGGTTAATCCGTTGATTAGTATTTCCTATTTATTCAACAATTCTTTAAAATGTAAAAAAAGTCTTTCTATAAACTCGGCTTCTCTTTCTTCTATGTCTTGTTTAGTCCAGTCTGCCTGTGCTAAATTTCCTAATTCTAAAACGTCTTGTATCTTAGATTGTAAATACTTTTGTTTTTTAATGCCAAAATATCCATTCCCAGCTTGAATATTCAATTTTTTTTCTAAAGCTACTTTATTTCCAAATGATTCTAAATAAACCTGGGCATCATCAATGCTCCAACCAAAATAATTAGTTGTTTGCCATTTTCTTGGAAATATATGTTCAACATCGAAAGTAATTGGTAACAAGTCTTTTTGCTTTTCATTTAAATAAGCATGCAATAGAATTAAAGCACGTGCAAGCCTCCATGATGAATTCAATCGAATTCTTGATTTTAACACGTTTTCGTCAAACTCAAAATTAAAATTTATTTCAGTTCCTTGTTGAGCAGCTATACACATTTGATAAATATCGTCTTTTATTGCATTCACTGTTGGTTTCTCAATAAATTTGACAAATAAGAATGCAGTAAGCTTTTTTAAAAAGCTTGTTAGTTCCTCACTAAAATTATTATTGTCTTTATTTTTCAAGTAAAAAACAGATGTAATATACTTCCAATATTCATTTGGATATAGTGATAGACAATGCAAGAACATTTTTGACTTTATTGACAAATCAAATGTTATTTCATCATTTTTTTTATCTGTTTTTAAATATAGCCAAAAATTTGATAGGTGCATTAAATCATCAAGCAAGGAAAATGATTTAAGTTTCTTATATTGTGATATGGCATAAAACTTTCTTAATCCAATTTCTTTAGATTTATCTTTGTCCTTTGCTCTTAATGTGTGTGAATAACATCGAAAAACATCATCTAAAGAAATCGAAGCTAATTTACAAGTACTTGTTAAATCTTTCCATGTGTTTGTAAATTCTTTCTTTTCTTCTTCGCTTCCTCTTGATTGATATATTTGAGCCTTGAAAATATCAGAATCAGCAAGTGGCATTCCTCTATCATTCAAGGTTGAAAAGATTGTCAACGCAGTATCTTGCACATCACATTCAATGGGAAGCACTATGCATTTTTGCAAAATTGTTACACACAAATTTTCCCAATGTAAAGTTTCTATTTCAGCAAATCTTTCGCACATTGTATAAAAATAACGATAGTTTATTGAATATAAATCTGTTGCGTTATCTTTTACTTCACCTGTTTCCAAAATATTGTGAAAAGTGGCTTTATCTTCGTCAGTGGCAACTAAAGATGCAATATGAATTTTTTTCTTGTCCGTAACTTCTTGTGAAATCGGGTTTATATCCCAAATACAAGGCGCAATTTGATTTTTCAATCCCCATACGTTTGAGCTTTCTGTCATTTTCTCTAATTTTTTATAAAAAGCCCTTAACAACAAAAAAATTGAAGTTATTCGTTGCTGTCCATCAATAATTTCAATTGCTGGTATTTTTCTTTGTGTTTCTCCAACGGTTTCAATGTAATTATCGTTTTTATATGTAACTATTGTTCCTAAAAAATACTCATCTTCACCTTTTATTGCTGCGTGAAAATTTGTAATGTCTTCCCACAAAGTTTCGCACTTCTCTTCATCCCATTTATAAGGTCTTTGGTACTCTGGAACTAAGAATTTTTTATTTTGCATTTCAGCAAATAAATTCTTAATATTTTTTCTACTTACATTTAACTCTGCCATTTACTTATCCTTTATATTTTATAATTTTTAATTATTCTTTATT
>JAAYJM010000090.1 GCA_012522895.1 Ignavibacteria bacterium | reverse complement strand
TGGAAAATTTATTAATGAAATAACTGTTCCTAATCAGAATTTACAATTCAATCAAATATCAACACTCGCAATCAAAGACAACACAATTATTTTATTAATTCAAGACGAAGAAGAAAACTGGTCTATAAATAAATATATATTTGAATAAAAACAGCTTATCATAGATTTCAGATGGACTCCACCTTCGAGGTGGCGTCCATCTCTACGCTGTTTCTCCTTCCAAAAGTTCAATTTTTGAAGTAGCTTAAAACCTCCACCCTCTTCTTTCGTATTGCAAGAAATGCACAATTAAATTTAAAAATTTACCGACATTTGAGCAGCCTTTTTAAAGAAAACATTCAATAAATAAAAACTTTTGTTTGAATTATTGAATTTTCGTAAATTGAAAAAATTTATTTGATAATAAAATAAGTATTATTCATTTAATAAAAAGGAACTATGTCGATAGTAAGTTACTTAAAATCCACTATTTTATCGAAAATAGTGATGGCAGTAACCGGTATAATTCTCTTGCTTTTCTTGATAGGACATACACTTGGCAACCTCCAAATTTTTATTGGACGCGAGGTTTTCAATCAATATGCCTATTTTTTGCAAAGCACTGGTGAATTATTATGGGTCTTTCGTGCAGTGATGCTCCTTTCTGCAATTTTGCATATTGTAACCTCAGTTTATCTGAAATTTTACAACTTGAAAGCAAAACCGCAGAAATACGCTGTAACAAATTATGTGAAAGCAACGCTTAGCTCCCGCACAATGATTTGGACGGGCATCGCAATCGCTTGCTTTCTTGCTTATCATCTGTTGCATTTTACTTTTGGAGTAACAAACCCAGAGCATACAAAATACAATGGATATGTCGAAAAAGGAGCTGGGCTTTATGTGGAATACAATATGCCCGTTCCAGAATTAATTGAAGGGAAATATATTGAAATTCCAGATGGAAAAATCCTTTTTAAACAAAAAGATGTTTATAAAATGGTCATTTTGGGCTTCAAAAATCCTTTTATTTCAATAGTTTATATTATTGGAGTAATCATAGTTGGCTTTCATCTTAATCACGCAATTCAAAGTGCTTTTCAGACGCTTGGTTTGAACCACCCGCGTTATTCCCCGTCAATTATAGCTGGAAGCTCTACTTTTTCGTTTTTAATAGCACTCGGACTGATTTCCATTCCAGTTTCAGTTTTATTGGGTATAATAGGAGGAGTTGCCTAATGTTAGATGCAAAAATACCAAGCGGACCGATTCAAGATAAGTGGGACAAACATCGCTTTGAATTAAAATTAGTCAATGCTGCAAATAAAAGAAAATATAAAGTATTAGTCGTTGGAACTGGCTTAGCAGGCGCTTCTGCCGCAGCCTCGCTTGCCGAACTTGGCTATGTCGTTGAGGCATTTACATATAACGATAGCCCACGCAGAGCGCATAGCATTTCTGCTCAAGGCGGGATTAACGCTGCAAAAAATTATACAAATGACGGCGATAGTATATGGCGGCTTTTCTACGACACCTTGAAAGGTGGCGATTTTCGCGCAAGAGAAGCAAACGTTTATCGACTGGCGCAGCTTTCAAATAATATAATTGACCAGTGTGTTGCTCAAGGTGTTCCTTTTGCACGAGAGTATGGCGGTTTGCTAGCAAATCGTTCTTTTGGTGGCGCTCAGGTTTCGCGAACCTTTTATGCACGCGGGCAGACGGGACAGCAGCTGCTTCTTGGTGCTTATTCCGCTCTTTCAAGGGCAGTCGGCAAAAAGCAAGTGAAAATGCACACCCGAAAGGAAATGCTCGATTTAGTTGTAATTGATGGGAAAGCCCGCGGCATTGTTACACGCGACTTAGTTAGCGGAAAAATTGAATCGCACTGGGGCGATGCAGTAATCCTTGCAACTGGCGGTTATGGAAATATATTTTTCCTTTCTACAAACGCGCTTGCTTGCAACGTTACCTCAATTTATCGCGCCTACAAAAAGGGAGCATATTTTGCTAATCCTTGTTTTACTCAAATCCACCCGACTTGCATTCCTGTTAGTGGCGACCACCAATCTAAGCTAACGCTGATGAGTGAATCACTTCGTAATGATGGAAGAATCTGGGTTCCAAAAAACAAAGGCGACAAACGTCCTCCAAATGAAATTCCTGAAGAAGAGCGCGATTATTATCTCGAAAGGAAATACCCAAGCTATGGAAATCTTTCCCCTCGTGATATTTCTTCTCGTTCTGCAAAAGAAGTGTGCGATGATGGACGCGGCGTAAGTTCAACCGGTTATGGCGTTTATCTTGACTTTGAAGATGCGATAAAACGTCTTGGACAAAAGGAAATCGAAGCAAGATACGGCAATTTGTTTGAAATGTATGAACGTATTATCGGAGAAGACCCATACACAACACCGATGATGATTTATCCAGCTTCGCACTACACGATGGGCGGGCTTTGGGTGGATTACAATTTGATGTCCACAATTCCCGGGCTGCACGTTTTAGGTGAAGCAAACTTTTCCGACCACGGTGCAAATCGTTTGGGAGCAAGTGCTTTGATGCAAGGGCTTGCCGATGGTTATTTCGTTATTCCATATACGATTGGAGATTATTTTGCAAGAAATAGTTTTGATAAAATAGACGAAGAACACGAAGAATTTAAAAAAGTAGAAAAAGCGGAAACTGAAAAAATTAATAAAATGCTTTCAATTAAAGGAAAGAAGACTCCGACCGAATTCCATCGCGAGCTTGGCAAGGTAATGTGGGAAAATTGCGGAATGGGACGCAATGAATCTGGACTTAAAAAAGCATTGGAACTCGTCCCGCAAATTCGCGAAGAATTTTGGCAAAACTTAACCATTACCGGTGAGGCAGACGATTTGAATATTGTTTTGGAAAAAGCATTACGGGTTGCCGATTTCCTTGAATTTGCTGAAATTATGCTTTGGGATGCGCTGGAACGAAAAGAATCCTGCGGCGGGCATTTTCGCGAAGAATATCAATACCCCGATGGCGAAGCAAAGCGAGATGACGAAAACTTTGCTCACGTTGCAGTCTGGGAATACACCGGGCAAGAAAACAAACCTAAGAGACACATTGAATCACTCGTTTTTGAAAATGTTGAATTAGCAGTAAGGAGTTATAAATAATGAAGTTAACACTTTATATATGGCGACAGAAAAATGCAAAAAGCAAGGGCTTTATGGAAAAACATCAGCTTGATGGCGTTTCCGAGGACATGTCTTTTCTTGAAATGCTTGACGTTTTAAACGAGCAGCTAATACACGAAGGCAAAGAGCCAGTCGCTTTCGACCACGACTGCCGCGAAGGTATTTGCGGCACTTGTTCCTTGACAATAAACGGAACTCCGCACGGTCCCGAAGCTGCAACAACTTGCTGCCAACTGCACATGCGAAAATTCAAAGATGGCGATTCAATCTACATTGAGCCTTTTCGCGCAAAAGCATTCCCAGTGATTAAGGACCTTATAAGCGACAGGAGCGCGCTGGACAGGATTATTCAGGCGGGAGGTTTCATAAGTGTAAACACTAATCAAGCTCAAGATGCAAACGCTTTGCCCGTATCGAAAGAGAAAGCGGATTTGGCAATGGATGCTGCGGCTTGTATTGGCTGTGGTGCATGCATTGCAGCCTGTCCCAATGCTTCTTCTATGCTCTTTGTTGCAGCAAAGGTAAGTCAATTTGCACTTCTGCCCCAAGGACAGCCGGAGCGGAAAAGACGCGTGCTTTCTATGGTGGAGCAAATGCATCAGGAGGGCTTTGGCGCTTGCACTAATATTTACGAATGCGAAGCAGTATGTCCAAAGCAAGTTTCAGTCCGCTTCATCGCCCAGATGAATAGGGAATATATGGGTGCTTATATGAAAAATGAGGAGTAGAAAAACGCCCCTTACGGGAAAAAAATGTCTTGTAGGGTTTTATTATTTTAGCATTTTTTCTATTTTAAATAACTACCTTAAATCATTGCAATAATATTGATTAGTAAAAGTCTTAAACGTATTATATTTTTAAATAAGGAGAAGAAATTGCAAACTTTTTTATTAAAAATTGATGAACCATACCTTAGCTCGTTAATGGAGTTTTTTAACCCAATACCAAAAGAAAAATACGAAATAGAAAAGATAGATCTGGAAGCAGATATTAAAGCACTTTTAATCGAAGATGAGATTGCTTACCAAAACGCTTTAAAAGATTTAGAAAATGGTGAAGCAATTGAACTCAGCGAGTATTTGGCTAAAAGAGGGAGTAAATAAAGATAATAGTTTCCCTATCATAATAAATATTTTATTTAATTATTAAATTTTTCAAATGAAAGAATCTTTTAAAAACAGAGCTATTGAAAATTTAGAAGCTGCAACAATATTATTTGAAAATAAAAAATATAATGCTTCAGCTAATCGTGCATATTACGCTGCCTTTCATTTGGCAATAGCTGCGTTATATTCAAACAGCATAAAACCAAATATTGACCATAGAAGCGTGCAATCACTTTTTAGTGATTTGTTTTTTAATAAGCGAAAAGTTTTTCCTTCAAAATATAAAGTTTACTTAAACAATATGCAAGACTTTAGAAATATTGCCGATTATAAGCAGGGACTATCACAGAAAAATGCAAGGAAGCAATTAAACGATGCCAAAGATTTTTTTTCAATTATTAAAGGAGCAATCGATGAGAATTAACTATAGACAGCAGCAACTTATTGAAGAATTATACAATAAAGTAAAGTCAAAATACACTCAAATCAAATTTAAGGATTTAGAAGTGTCCCCGGACGATCCAGAACATATATGGATTAATGTTATATCGACTTTGGACGAAGATGAAGAAATTGAAATGATGGGCTATTCTGCTGAATTAGGAACTGAATTATTAGAAGAGTATGGCTATAGAATTTCCATTATGCCAGAAAATCCAAATACCGTTTTTGCTTAATTTTACCAGATGCTTAAAAACAGAGAAAATCTGAGAGTTTCCTCCTTCCCAAAACCCAATTTGGGAAGGATTTTTTTTGCAAAATTTATTGCTTGGATAATTGCTTTATTTTTATTAATTTGATAACGATTTTAAGAATATGCTTAAATGAAAAGAAAATTAAAAATATACTTGGATACTTCTGTAATAAACTTTCTTTTTGCTGATGACGCTCCAGAAAAGAAAGAGATTACTATTGATTTTTTTGAAAATTATTTATCTGACTATGACGTTTACATATCAAGCATTGTTCTTGCTGAAATTGATAGGACAACTGATGTAGAAAAAAACAAAAGCTATATAGCGTTATAAGTAATTATAAAATAGATATCTACGATCGTTTAAATGATACAATTACTGAATTAGCACTTAAATATATTGAGAATAATATTATTCCAAAAAGTAAATTTGAAGATGCTAATCACATTGCGTTCGCTGTATATTATGAGTTTGACATATTATTATCTTGGAATTTTAAGCATTTAGCTAATATAAACAAACAAAATCGCGTTAACGGAGTTAATTATTTGTTAGGTTATTGTAAACAAATTTTATTATTAAATCCAATGGAGGTTCTTTATGAAAAAAGTTGATAAATCCTTAGAAGAAGTATGGGAAATGAAAAATCAATTATATGATGATTTTGTTAAAAGTGGATACAATAATTATTCGCTATTCATTGAAAACACTGCGAAAGATACTAGAAAAAGATATAATATTAAATA
>JAAYJM010000089.1 GCA_012522895.1 Ignavibacteria bacterium | reverse complement strand
TTAATTTTATTTGATAAAAATAAAGAATAATTTTCTTTCATAATTCACCTTTTTTAATTTGTTAATCTACCAATTATACAAATATAATGAATTATTTTATTTATTACTCTATCTACGTGCCATTACCCGCTGGCGGGGGCAGGGGGTGGATCTTGTATGTAGTCATTCCGAGCGTAGCGAGGAATCCAGAAGAAAATCCCCCCAGCCCCCTTTTTCAAAGGGGGAGATAGTGTAGCAGCGTCATTCTGAACAAAGTGAAGAATCCAGAAATCTTTTCTATACCGCAATCACTCTGAATTCCTCGCTGCGCTCGGAATGACAAGAAAAATCAAGCAATCCTTAAATCCTTTTAATCAAGGTTCTGAATAGCCAATCATCTCCAAAAAATCCTCTTCATTTAAACAAGTAATCCCAAGTTTTAATGCTTTTTCGTATTTGGAGCCGGGTGCGTTGCCAACTACGACATAACTTGTGTTTTTGCTTATCGAGCCTGTTACTTTCCCGCCTTTCTTTTCTATCATTTGCTTAGCTTCGTTGCGTGTTGCTGATTGCAATTCACCCGTTAAAACGAAGATTTTGCCAAGCAAGGGCTGGCTTTCATTTAGGGCGCCCTGCTCCTTTTCAGCGAGTTCAAATTGCAAGCCAAATGCTTTTAAACGATTTATGGTTTCGATTTCTTTTTCGTCAGCAAAAAATGCGAGGAGCGATTCTGCCATTTTCTCTCCAATTTCAAAAACTGCCGTTAAATCTTCTTTTGTTGCCCTTGCTAATTTTTCGATACTGAGAAAATGGCGTGCGAGCGTTTTTGCCGCAACCTCACCAATAAAGCGAATGCCAAGTCCATATAAAACGTTGTTAAATGGCTGCTTTTTGCTTTCTTCAATAGCATCGAGCAAGTTAGCAACGCTTTTTTCACCCCATCGCTCCAATTTTTTTAGCTCATCGCTATGTCGTTTTAATTCATAAATATCAGCAATATTTTTTATATAGCCAAGATTTAGCAAGCTTTCTATTACTTTTTCACCAAGATTTCCAATATTCATAGCATTTCGCGAGCTAAAATGCTCAATTCTTCTACGAACTTGCCAAGGACAAACGGGATTATTGCAATAGTAATTTACCTCGCCCTCAGGTCTAATTAAAATAGAATTCAAGTCGCAGGAGCAGTGCATTGGAAATTTGTAAGGAAGCTGGTTTTCAGTCCTTTTTTCTAAAATAACGCCAGATACTTTGGGAATAACGTCTCCACCTTTTTCTATCTGCACGTAATCGCCAATCCTAATATCTTTTTCGGCAATAAAATCAGCATTATGCAAGGTAGCCCGACTGATTGTTGAGCCAGCAAGAAAGACTGGTTCAAGCTCTGCCACTGGAGTAACTTGGCCGGTTCTTCCGATTTGCAAAGTAATATCTTTAAGCAAAGTAACTGCCTTTTCCGCTTCATACTTATAAGCTATTGCCCAACGCGGAGAACGAGCTACAAACCCAAGCTGGCTTTGCTCTTTAAGGGAATTAATTTTGACGACCACCCCGTCAATTTGAAAAGGCAAGCTGTGTCGCTCTTTTTCCCAGTAGTCCAAGAAAGTAAAAACTTCCTCGATATTTTGGCAAAGTTTTGAGTGTGGGCTGACGGGGAATCCCATTTTTTTTAACATAGAAATATTTTCAAAATGCTCTTTTAATTCGATTTGCTGAGTTAAAAGATAATAGCAAGCTATTTGGAGAGCTCGGGCAGCAGTTTCTTTGGGGTCGAGTAGTTTTAAAGTTCCAGCCGTTAAATTGCGTGGGTTCGCATAAGGTTTTTCTTCTGATTCGAGTCGCTTTTCGTTGATTTTCAAAAAATCTTTTTCAAACATAAAAACCTCGCCCCTTATCTCAAAATCGGTTAAATTGACTCCTTCATAGCTAATTGGATTAATTTTCAATGGAATAGAGCGTATTGTTTTTATGTTATGTGTAATGTTATCACCTCTTGTTCCATCGCCTCGCGTTGCTGCAATGTCTAAAAGTCCATTTTTATATTTTATGGAAATTGCAACGCCGTCATATTTCAGCTCCGCAACGTAAGAATTCGGCTCGCGTCCCAAATTTTCTTTGACTCGTCTGTGAAAATCAACTAGTTCCTCCTTGCTGTAAGTATTAGCAAGTGAAAGCATTTGCGTATCGTGAGTAACAGTTTCAAATTGTTTAAGCGGCTCGCCTGCAACGCGCTGAGTTGGAGAATCGCGAGTGATTAATGCGGGGTTTTCCTTTTCAATCCGAATAAGCTCATCGAAAAGCAAATCGTATTCTCTATCGGAAATCAGCGATTCAGCTTCTATATAATAAGCGTAGTCATACTTTTTAATTAAATCGCGAAGTTCTTTGGCACGCTTTTCAATTTTTTCAAACAAGTTATTTTTCATAATATTTCAAAAATTTTATAAATTGTAATTTCTGATATTAAAACTTATAATTTAGTAATTTAAAATGAATTCCAAAACAGAAAAAGCAACAAAAGAGCAATTAAAAGCACAAAGCTACGACAGGCATTTAACCGTGAATGCGAATGCGGGAACGGGGAAAACGCGCGTTTTGGTGCATAGATACTTAAATATTTTGTTAGGGCTTGACCCTTTGAAAACGGAGATTGAGCCGCAAGACATCGTTGCAATCACATCCACAAGGAAAGCTGCTTCGGAAATGCTTTTAAAAATTACGGAAAAAATTGAAAAAGAGCTTCGAGCTTCCCAAAAGCAAGAGCTTTCTGCCCGACTTGAAGAAATACGCGAAAACTTGACTTATGCAAGTATTTCCACAATCCACAGTTTTTGCTCTAAATTGCTGCGGGATTACCCGATTGAAGCGGGTATTAATCCAGCTTTCGTTGAGCTTAGCCAACCAGAAAAACTTTCATTTCAAGATTTATCAATCACCGAGGTTTTTGAGGATTGGCTGCAATCCGATATTGACGCAAAGCGGCTCAGCTTTAAAGAACTGCTAAATATATTGCCAGAAAATAATTTACGAAATCTACTTAAATTACTATTAAATAAAAGAGTTGCAATTAAAAATCTGATTGAAATATTTTCAAAAAGCAATGATGAAATTTTAAAAAAGCGTGATGAATATTTAAATAATTACGCATTGCCAAGCATAGAAAAAGCTATTTTTGAGCTACAAAAATTTTTCACTTTTTATGACAGCCAGAGCTTAAAAGCGAATAATAAAATTAAATTTGATGAGGACTATGAGCAACTTTCAGATTTTGCAAACGAATTAAAAGCAAAAAGCAAAGCCTCCAACTTATCGGATTTAATAAGAAAAACCGGTGAAATAATTCTTCTTTTTTTCACAAAAAGTTTTACAATTCGAGCGGTTTTTCAAGTAGATGAAAAATTTAGTTTAGAAGACATTATTGGAGAGGCTGCAAGCGCAGTAAATTCCTTTCAAGGTCTGCTCGATGCCTTGGAGTATGAGGAAAAAGATATTGAGCTTATTGAGGCAATTCGCACCGTGATAAAGGTTTACTTAGATTTAGAGCAAAGCATTAAGCAAAGGAAAGACGAGTTGGGCGCACTCGATTTCGATGATATGATTTTGCTCGCCCATAAGTTGCTTGAAAATAAAGAGATTAGTCAAAAAGTCGCAAAAAAAATAAAATATCTACTTGTCGATGAATTTCAAGATACAGACGCTTTTCAATATTCGATAATGAAAAATTTGATTGGCGATTTCGCTGGTTTTGAGCAAAATAACAATCTTTTTATCGTTGGCGATGCAAAGCAAAGCATTTACGGCTTCCGCAACGCAGATGTCCGAATTTTCAACAGGGCAAGGGAAGATATAAGAGCAATTAATCGCAAAAAAATTGAAAATCGCGAGCTTGACGATTATTTCCTTTCGCCGGAAGGGCATATTATTTCCGATTCTGAAAGAGAACGGGAGGGCGATCTGCAGCTCACAGCAACTTTTCGTATGCAGCCAAATATCTGCACTTTTGTAAACTATGTCTGCTCGAATATTTTTGGAGATAAAAGCAATAGCTATGACGTTGAGTATTCCGATTTGGTTTGCGCCAAAAATGCAGAAGAATTTTTTGAAAGTGAAAATAAAAACCAATTTGGGACGGTTAGATTTCTTTGTTCTTTTCAAGAAAGAAGCAATGATAGCTCGCAAAGTGTTTCTGCATTAATCGAAAAAAGGCTTGCTGAAATAGAAGAACTTGAAAATAAAGGAGATGGAGACAGTGAAGATGAAGATGAAAATATTTTAGAAGAGCAAAGCGATTTAGAATTTCTTGAAGAAGCTGAGCTTGTTGCACGTTTCATAAAAAACGCTGTGGAGGGAGAGAGCGACCTGCTTTTAGAAGACAAAGGAAAAAAACGCAAGCCAGAATATAGGGATTTTGCAGTGTTGTCGCGGGCAAAAGCATCTTTTGAGCCGCTTGTCATTTATTGCTTAAAATATGAAATTCCTCATATCTTGCATAGTGGCAGCGGCTTTTTCAATAATCAAGAAATAATTGACGTCCATTCTTTTCTAAGTTTTTTAAACAATCAAAATGACGCTCTGAGCTTTGCTTCCATTCTTAAATCGCCCTTTTTTAGTTTCAGCGATGCCTTTCTATTCGAGCTTGCGAGCGGAAGCAAAGCGAGAGCGCCGCTTTGGGAAATTTTTAAAAAAAGATTTAGCGAGCCAAACGGCAGCAGAACTCAGATAGAAAAAAGGGCTTTTTCCATTATTAGCAATCTTATTTCGATTGCTCCAAATTACTCGCTTTCCCAATTAATTAATGAAATTCTTGCCCAAACTGACTATTGGGGAACTTTGGAAAAATCGCCAGCCGCAGCTCAGAAAAGAATAAACATCGAAAAACTGCTCAGCTTTGCAAGGGCTTTCCAATCACGTGGCTTTCGCACCTTGAATCACTTTGTTGAAGAGCTTGATTTTTTAATTGAAAATTCCATTGATGATTCTGCCCAAGTGAGCTTGACAGACGAAAACGCAGTGAATATGATGACAATTCACGCCTCAAAAGGATTGGAGTTTCCGATTGTGATTTTGCTTAACGCAAACCGCAAACCCAATGCCTCAAGCTCTTTCCAACTTGATGATGAATTTGGTTTGAGCTTTAAAATCCCTGTCGTTCAATCAGCTGTGATTCGCGAGGTCGAAACTCCTCTTTCTTTTATCATCAAAAGAAACAACAGACAGGCTGAAGACGCCGAGGACAAGCGTGTGCTTTACGTTGCTTTGACCCGCGCAAAGGAGCATCTTGTGATTTCTGCAAACCTCGTCCTTAAAAAAGCGGGTGGGATTGCAAAAGCAGCTGGAATGCTTAAACTTATAACAAGTGGCTTGGGAATTGAGCCAGACTTTTATCTTGAAAATGATTCGCTTACTTTAAATGAAAACTTGGCTTTGCTTATTAAAGACGATATAAAAAAAATGGATTACGAGCTAAATATTAATTTTATAAAGAATATAGAGCTTTTTGAAGGAAAAAGCAAAGTATTAAAAGATAGCGAAGAAGAGCGGGTGTTCTTGCTTAATCAAGTTGAAAGCGCCGCTCAAAATAGAATCTTTTCTGCAAGTAAATTGATGGTTCGTGATTTAGATAGCTTTAAATATGCAGAGCGTTATTTATTGGGATTGCCAGACGAAGAGCAAGACGATTTTCTTTCTTCCTGCTCGACAAAAGAAGACGGCGAGGAGGAAATTATTGGCTCTCGCGCTGGAACGCTTATTCATAATGTTTTGGAAAGCATTAGCTTTTGGCTCAAAGAAAATGGCTATTTGAACGAAACGGCTTTTACCGAAGCTGTGGACACGGTGCTTGAAAATTCTTCCGTAATAAATCAAGAAAAAATTAAAGAGCGAATTTTAACAGAGCTTAAAAAGCTTTCTGCAAGTCCTCTTATTCAAAAATTTGCAAAAAATATTCCAAATGCAAAATCGGAATTAGAGATAAGCGTCCCTTTTGAAAAGGATTTTCTACTTGGAAAAATTGATTTGCTAATTCAAAATGAATCAAAGGAATATGAAATTTGGGATTGGAAAACCAACCGTGTTGATGGGGAGGACGAAATTCAAGCGCTAAAAAGTCATTACGAAGCTCAAATGAAATTTTATGCTTACTTAATTTCTTTACTTTATCCAGAGCAAAGTGAATACAAAGCGCGACTTCTTTTCACTCGTTTAGCCAATGAAGGCGCCAAGGATAGCGATTGGACCAGCGAATTTATTTGGAGCAAAAATGAGCTGAAAGAATATGAAAATGAATTAATTACAAAAATAAGGGAAATCGAGATTTTTCCGAAATCCGGGGTTTAGATTAGAAATTGATTGAATAATTTCACATTATTTGCATCTTGAAATCGGCAGTTATTCTACTTATTCCGTAGGGATTATATTATAAAAACGGAACAAATAATTTAATCCCTACGGAATACTATTCAAAAAAAGATGGTTTATTATCAGTAACTTAACCTAAAATCTGTAGTTCCTAACAAACGCTGTCTAAAAGTCCATTCCACAATCGCAGGCACGCAGGGTTTCCACTACTTCTTTGTGAATTTTTCCGTTTGTAGCTAAAATGCTTTTATGGTTAATTTTAAAATCTTCACCGCTATATTGAGTAACAAGTCCTCCCGCTTCCTTAACTAAAATAGCCCCCGCCGCAAGGTCCCAAGGATTCAAATTGATTTCCCAAAAACCATCGAAGCGTCCGCAGGCAACGTAAGCAAGGTCGAGAGCAGCAGAGCCAAGCCTACGGACCGGGATTCCGCGCTTGATAATGCTAACAAAATGATCGATGCAATTACAAGGATTTTTTTCTACATTATAAGGAAAACCCGTTACAAGAAAGGAAGTTTCAAAGTCGGCATTTTCGGAAACTGATATTTTTTTATCATTGAAAAAAGCACCCTGCCCGCGTCCAGCGTAAAAAAGCTCGTCAAGAATTGGATTGTATATCACGCCGCAAAGCAGCTCCTTGTTTTTTTCTGCTGCAATGCTGATTGAAAATATTGGCAAATTATGTGCGAAATTAACAGTCCCGTCCAAGGGATCAATTATCCAGCGAATGGCATCTTCATCTGTAAAAGCACTGCTACCGCTTTCTTCCGCCAAAAAAACTGAGTTTGGGAAATCTTTTTGCAAGCTCTGGATAATCATTTTTTCTGACAGCTTATCGTATTCAGTAACGAGATTGTTTTTTCCATCTTTACTATAAATAGTAAATGCAGTGCCAAAGCCCTTTTTAATAAGCTCGCCTGCTTCTTTCGCTGCACCGCAAGCTGATTTTATTAATTTTTCTATCATTTTTCTAATCTCTTGTTTTTCTTTCTAAAAATAAATGAAATTGGCGTTCCAGTGAAATCGTAAATGGAACGTAACTTATTTTCAATAAACCTTTTATATGAATCTGGTATTAGCTCGGGGTGATTGCAAAAAAACGCAAACAAAGGCGGCTCAACTTTTACTTGTGTAATGTAATTTATTCGCAAATCGCGTCCCCTTACTGCTGGTGGAGGAGTTGCTTCCAATTGGGCAAGTAAAACTTTATTCAGCTCGGATGTTGAAATTCTTTGATTGCGGCGCTCTTTAATTTGCTTTGCAAGCTCCACGATTTTGGTGATTCTTTGCTTTGTCAGAGCGGACACAGAAACAAGCGGGACATAGCTATACTGCTTCATTTCTTCATAAAACTTTTTAGCAAAAACATCAATAGTTTTCTCATCTTTTTCAATTAAATCCCATTTATTGACGGCAAGAATTATCCCTTTTCTTGCTTCGTCCACTTGATTAATAATTTTTTTGTCCTGCTCCTCCAAACCACGCGTTGCATCGAGAATTACGACAGAAACATCGCTTCTCTCTATTGCTCTTGCGGTTCTTAAAGTGCTAAACATTTCAATATTTTCTTTGATCTGGCTACGCTTTCTTAAGCCCGCTGTGTCGATTAGCAAAGTTTCTTCACCATAGTATTTCATAACGGAATCAATGGCATCGCGCGTGGTTCCGGGAATATCAGTAACAATCGAGCGATTTTCACCAAGCAATTTATTTGCAATACTTGATTTTCCTACGTTGGGTCTGCCTACAAGAGCTATTTTCAAACGGGTATCGTTTTCTTTTAATGCGCGGTCGGAAAGCTTTTCTGCAATCGCATCAAGGAAATCACCAGTATTTCTGCCATTTAAAGCAGATATGGGATAGGGGGTATCAAGCCCAAGTTTATAAAATTCATAGCTTTCGTTGTCAAAATTTACATTGTCGCATTTATTGACTACAAGAACGGTTGGCTTGCCAGAGCTACGCAGCATTTTTGCAATGTATTCGTCAGTAGTTGTGATTCCTAACCTTGCATCGCAAAGAAAGAGAATGCAGTCAGACTCATCTATTGCAATCTCCACCTGCTCTTTAATTGCAAGGTCAATAAGATTGGAGCTTTCCGGGATTAACCCTCCAGTATCAATAACCAAAAACTGCTTTCCGTTCCACTCGCTTTCGCCGTAAATTCTATCGCGGGTAACGCCAGGAGTAGGCTCGACAATAGCAGCTTTTTGGCTGATTAATCGGTTAAAAAGGGTGGATTTGCCAGCATTTGGCTTCCCAACTATTGCAACTATGTTCATAATTTAAAAAATATTGTTCAAATATTTAAAATTAACAAAAAAAAATGATAATTTGAATTTTATTTGTCAGTTTATCTTTTAATAGAGTATGAAAAAAACAGCAGTGATTATGGCGGGTGGCTCGGGAGAGCGTTTTTGGCCCCTTAGCAGACAAAGGAAACCTAAGCAACTTCTGAGCTTAGTTTCTGAAAAAACTATGCTCGAAGAAGCGATTGAAAGAATTGAAGGGCTTATTCCACTTGAAGATATTTTTATTATTACAAGTAAATTATTGCTTGAGCCGATTAGGAAGTCGCTTCCCCGTCTGCCTAAAGAAAATGTGATCGCAGAACCTGCAAAACGCAATACCGCACCCTGCTTGGCGCTTGCAGCTGCTTTCATTTCCGCAAAGTATAAAAATATTTATAAAAGCAATGAAATTTTAATGTCCGTTTTAACGGCAGACCACTTAATCGCTCCAGCAAAAGACTTTCGTAAAACTATTGAAAAGACATTGGCTTACGTTGAAAATAATGATGCTCTTGCTATTATTGGAATTAAGCCAGATCGTCCAGAAACGGGATATGGATATATTGAACTTGGAAAACCTTTCGATTACGCAAGCAAAGAAGTGGAAATTCAAAGCATTGTTCGTTTTTGTGAAAAGCCCAATTATGAAAAAGCTCTTGAGTTTTTTGAAAGCGGGAAATTCCTTTGGAATAGCGGAATGTTCTTTTGGCGACTCGATTGCTTTATCAATCAATTAACGGAGCATCTTTTCCCTGTGGGAAGCAAAATACCGGAAATGGCAGAGCATTATGAAGATAAAACAAATATTGCATTAGAAAGCTCGCTTGATAGCATTTCTCCGATTTTCGAAGCTTTTCCTGATATATCAATAGATTACGGACTGATGGAGAAAGCAAAAAATCTTGTGATCGCAAAAGCAATTTTCAGTTGGGACGACCTTGGCTCTTGGGATTCTTTGAGCAGAGTGCTTCCAAACGATGAAAATAATAATTTGAGTAAAGGAAACGTAATTGCTCTTGAAAGCGCAAATTCTGTCCTAATTAATGCAGTTCAAAGCAAGGAAATGCTCATTGCAACGCTTGGAATTAATGATTTAGTAGTAGTTCTGAGCGATGATGCTCTTCTCGTTTGTCCAAAGGATAGAGTGCAGGAAGTAAAAAAATGCGTAGCCGAGTTGAAAAGCCAGAATAAGGAAAAGTGGGTTTAGACTGCAATATTTTTAAGAATATTCGTCAATATAAGATATTGCAATAAAATTTTGAAAAATGAAAAAAATATTATTAATTTTTATATTTCTATATCTTTTACCAATAACAATTCTTTCGCAAGGAGCGGCAGAAGAAAAATATAGATTAGCAGAGTCTTATGAAAAAAGTGGGGATTTTAATAATTCTTCTCGCATTTATGAAGAGCTATTTAATCAAAACCCTCGCGTTGAAAAGTATTTTTTGGGACTTGCCCGCTCTTTTAAGCAACAGAGCAGATATTCCGAGCTTTTGCCTTATGTAGATAAGCGATTGGAATATTCAAAGACAATCGAAACCCTTTCACTTAAAGCGGAGCTGCTTTGGCAACTTGGAGATTACAAAGAAGCAAATCAAATTTGGGCTGAAACATTGGAATTGGGACGATACTCCATTGACGCATTTACTTGCCTTATGCAGTCCCAAATCTCGCTTCGACTTTTCGATAAAGCAATAGCGACTATTGAAAACGCCCGCTCTTCTTTAAAAGACAATTTAGTTTTCGCTGACGAGCTAAGCCAGCTTTACATAGCAACAGGAAATTTTAGCAAGGGTGCGGTTGAAATTCTTAATTTTTTTGAAAAAACTAACAATTTACCCCAAACCCAAGGTCGCTTGCAGGCACTGATGTCCGATGAAGCTGCAATCTCATATATTTCAGATTTATTAAAAAAGAAAAAAACAAGCGCTGCTTCTTTAAATTATCTTAGGCTATATGCTTGGTTTTTACGCGCTATCAACGATTTCGACAGCGCTTTCGATATTTACATCAGTATAGATGAAAAGCAAAAATCAAATGGACGCGAAATTCTTCGCTTTGCCGAAGATTCAAGAGCAGATGAACAGCTTGAGGTTGCACTCAAAGCTTTTTCTTATCTTATTAAACTTGGAAAAGCATGCCCATACCATCAAAATGCTCTTTACGGATACTCACGAACACTTGAAGCTAAACTTAAAGATAGCAAAGAGATAACAAATGAGTTTTTAGCTGATATTATTAAGCAATATAAGAAAATTGCAGAGGATTACCCAAATTCAAATATCGGCTTTGATAGTAGGTATCGAATAGCTTTTCTTTATTTTGAGTATATGAACAAACCCGATGAGGCAGTAAAAGAGCTTAACGCAGTTATAAATAATTTGGCAGCTGGGCAAATTGCAGCAACTGCAAAAAATTTATTAGGGCAGATTTACATTTCTCAAAACAAGCTGAGCGATGCAAAAAACATTTTTTTTAATGTGATTAGCACTTATAGAAGAAGTTATCAGCTGGAGGTTGAATTTGCAGAATTTGAACTGGGTGAGCTGTATTTCTTTGAAGGGAATATTGATTCAGCAAAAGTCCATTATGGAAACGCTGCTATTAATCTAAAATCATTAGTTTCAAATGACGCACTGCAAAGAATAATCTTAATTGAATCTAATGCCGATTGCCCCGATGAATTAATTTCTTTTGCAAAAGCGGAATTTTTTGAAAAACAGCGAAAATTTGAAGATGCTGCAAATGTTTACAGGCAACTTGCAAGCAGCTCTCCGCAAAGCGAATGCAATTTATCGGAGCTATCGCTTTTGCGTTTGGCAAATATTTCGAGAGTTCAGCTCAATCCAGAGGAAGAAAGAGCTTTTTTACTTCAACTTGTGCAAAAATTTTCTGATTCAATTTTTATGGATCTTGCCTTGCTTTCGCTTGCAAATTCTTTCTATTTGGAAGGTAATAATGACGAGGCTCTTCGCTATTACACAGAAATTTTAAATAAATTTCCACGTTCTATTTATTTAACAGAAGTAAGGGATAAAATTCGTAAAATCCGAGCGGGTCTAAAAATGTAGTGCTTTACTTTTTCAGCACCCTTCCATATCCAACGAAGCTCCTTTTAAAATAATCATCGTTTAAAGATTGAACAGAAACGCCAATCGAAGAGGCTGAATGCACAAACTCCTCTCCGCCAATATATATTCCAACGTGATTTATTTTATTTTTTGATTTAAAAAAAACTAAATCACCAATTTTTCTATTTTCAAAAAATATTTTGTCGGAAAAAGCATATTGCTCAGCCGCCGTTCGCGGAAGAAAAATATTAATTCTCTCAAAAACTTGCTTAACAAAGCCAGAACAATCCACGCAATTATTATTCACCCCACCCCAACAGTAAGGAACTCCGAGCCATAGCTCCGCCTCGCTTAAAAGATCGCTTTGCTGCTTGCTAATCGCGGGATTTATTCTATCGCTCGGTCTGATTTTTTTTATTCTAATTTGCTTCTCTGTTGCTGTTTTTCTATCAGCAAGGCTTTTAGAACGGCTTTCTGTCCTTTGTGAAGAAAATCTAATAGAGGATTGGCAGCTTGATAAAAAGATTATTAGCAGCGCTGTAATATATAAATTATGCTTTATTTTAAATTTTGCTAACATAATAAAGCAATTAAGCAAATTTTATACCAAACACCAAATTAGCTATTTCACGAGGACTTTTAAAGCAAAAGATGGATTATTTAAAACATATCAGCTTTGATTGTTATATTTGATTGTTATTATTGCAATATACTCTTAAAATCTGTTTGTTGCCGCTCATATCATAAAAAAGAGTTTGTTTTATAGTTATTTCCTTAGAGTTAATTACAGATATTTGGCTGTTATTCAATTCACTTGCAGCCTTAGTTTCAATTAACTTCACAGTGTCCTTGTCTAAAATATCGTAGTGTGTTTTTCCCAAGCTGTTTTCTTTTTTTACATTAAATAGCTTTTCAAATGCTTTATTCACTATTGCGAAAGTATTATCTTTTTGATTTTGAACGCTAATAGGGGTGGGGAAATAAGTGATTAAACTATTCAAGTATTTGATAACATCGCTTGACTGCTTTGAATTATTCATTAGCCATTGCTGGTTGTTTTCTAATTCTGCAATTCTTTGCTTATGTTGGTTTTTTTCCTGAGACAAAACTCGAATGATCTGTATTAGCTTGCTAAGTTCAAGTTTTTTATCGTTTACGGTCAAAGTTACTTCTTTGTTTGGAGTTACCAATATTAGCAAATTAGTAAGTTCTTTTTTTTCATTAAAAATTGGATTAACTTTAAATAAAAAATCTATGTTTGATATTGCGGCATTATAAGAATCTGGCGTTTTTGTGTAAATAACCCTTTTATTTGCATCGACTCTTGATTTAATTTCGTCAATGGTGCCGGTGATAAATATGTCTTTAAAGTATCTATTTTCAAAATCGGAATTCCTTAGTAATTTGCTCTGCCTTAAAATAATATTGTCTTTTATTGATTGATTAAGGAATTTGATTTTTTGCTCTAAATCTAAAATAATTATGCCATCGGAAACATTATCATATATTTGATATGCTTGCTCGCTAATTGCTTTTATCTCTTTGTTATGCTTTTCGTTAGATGCCTTAATTATTGCATTAGTAGGGATAGTTTTAAAATAATGCATCAGTGAGCGTTCTAATCTTTTTAACTTCCATATTAGTAAAAATATTTCGCCATCTTCATTTTCACCAACCACCCTAAGGGTTAATTCTTTCCTTCTGCCTTCGACAAATTTATTCAAGGTATCTTCCAAATAATCCATTTCATCGAAAGGCTTGCTCTCGCCGTCTTCCAAGCCGCGGGAATTTTTAGTTACTTTGTACACAATTTTTAATAGATTCTCAGCTCTTTCAAAATTTTTTATAGCGGCTTTAAAAATTTTATCAACAGCTCCATAAGAGTTAGCAATTCTAAGATCAAAAGTTGTTTCTACAATAACCAACTCAAATTGGTTTAAAATCTCTTGTCGTTCTTCTTGTTGATTATTTAATTTGTCGCGTAATTGTATTATTTCTCTTTTTAATTGTTCCTCTGTATTAGTAAGCAT
>JAAYJM010000088.1 GCA_012522895.1 Ignavibacteria bacterium | reverse complement strand
TTTCAATTCGACGCTGAAAACTCTATGCTGTCTAAGTTGAAACTTCCCTTTACTCTTTTCTTTTGATTTGTCCATAACTTTTACCTATTTTTGTTGAAAAAAAGTAAACGTCATTTAGGACAAGACAAATTCCTAATTCCTAATTCCTAATTCCTAATTCCTAAACTCTGTCTTCTGCTTTCTGACTTCTAACTTCTGCCTTCTGCAACCCGCGGAGAGGGAGGGATTCGAACCCTCGGAAAGATTGCTCCTTCAACGGTTTTCGAGACCGCCCGATTCAACCACTCTCGCACCTCTCCAAAACACAAATTTAACACTTTTTTTAATCTTATTAAAGGAAATAAATTATTAATCGATATAATAATCCCTTATATTAACTGCTGAATTTAAAAAAAATGCTTGCCCTATCTCCTACTCCCCCTTTTTTTAAAAAAGTTCATCAAAGGAGCAATGTAAGGCTCATCAGTTTTTATTCTTATAAGATCTACATTGCTTTTTTTGAAAATTGAATTTAAATTTTCTTGTCTTTCAGCCCACCAATTTTTGTAATTTTCCCTCACAACTTTTTTTGAACTGTTTATTAAAGTGGAATTCCCAGTTTCGGAATCTTGAGCATAAAGAAGTCCAATATTTGGTAGTTCGCTTTCTCGCTGGTCATAGATTTGAATAGCAACCGTGTCGTGCTTTTTACTCGTAATTTTTAAAGAGTCGGAAAAATCTTTCGCAATAAAATCGGATATTACAAAGACAATGCTTCTTTTTTTAATTGCATTATATAGAAAACGTAGCGGCTCGGTTAAATCGGTGCTTTTTTCAGTTGGCTTAAAATCAATAATCTCGTGAATAATACGCAATATGTGTGATTTACCTTTTTTGGGCGGAATAAACTTTTCTACCTTATTTGTAAAAAAAACAACTCCTACTTTATCATTATTCAACATAGCTGAAAAAGCAAGGACGGCGCAAATTTCAAGGATAAGCTCTTTTTTAAATTGATTATTCGTTCCAAAAGCACCGGAATTGCTTAAATCAACAAGAATAATAACGCTAAGCTCCCGCTCCTCTTCGAAAACCTTGACGAAAGGGCGATTGAGGCGCGCCGTTACGTTCCAATCAATGCTTCTAATGTCATCGCCAAAACTATATTCACGGACTTCACTGAACGCAATTCCACGTCCTTTAAAGGCGCTATGGTATTCACCAGAAAAAATGTGCTTCGAGAGACCGCGAGTTCTTATTTCAACTTTCCGAACCTTTTTTATTAGCTCTTTTGCTTCCATTAGGGAACTTCAATATTGTTCAAAATTTCATTAATAATATCTTCTGTCGCGACTCCCTCTGCTTCTGCTTCATAGCTAATTCCAATTCTATGACGCAAAACATCATGACTGACTGCCCTGATGTCTTCTGGAATCACATAGCCACGCCGTTTAATAAAGGCATAACCCTTTGCTGCAAGAGCAAGGAAAATCGAGCCGCGCGGAGAGGCGCCAAAAGATATGAACTGCTGCAACTTTTCCAATTTGAAATCTTGCGGGTACCGAGTAGCAAAAATTATATCTAAAATATATTGCTCAATTTTTTCATCCATATACACCATTTTCACCAAGCTTCTTGCCTTCAAAATATCCGCTGGCGAAAGCACTTTATTTGCCTCTGGAAAAACATCTGAAATATTTTCCCTTAAAATCTGCACTTCTTCTTCGCGGGTCGGGTATTTAACCACTAACTTAAGCATAAACCTATCAATTTGAGCTTCTGGCAATGGGTATGTCCCTTCTTGCTCAATAGGATTTTGCGTTGCCATAACTAAAAAGGGCTCATCGAGTAAAAAGCATTGGTCTCCAATAGTAACTTGTCTTTCTTGCATTGCCTCAAGCAAAGCACTTTGAACCTTTGCTGGAGAGCGGTTTATTTCATCAGCTAAAATAAAATTTGCAAAAATTGGACCCTTGCGAACCACAAACTCTTCTTTCCTTTGATTATAAATCATCGTCCCGATTAGATCGGCTGGCAAAAGGTCTGGGGTAAATTGTATTCTGCTGAATTGCGCATCAATAGCGGAGGAAAGTGTTTTAATAGCTAATGTTTTTGCAAGTCCAGGCACACCTTCAAGTAAAATATGACCATTGCAAAGCAAGCCAATTAACATTCTTTCAATCATCATCTTTTGCCCTACGATTACCTTTCCCATTTCCATAAGCAAAAGATCTATAAATTCACTTTCTTTTTGAATTTTTTCGTTTAATTCCCGGATTTCTACCATAAATACTCCATATATAAAAATAGGGGCTAACAGTTATTTAGCAGCCCCTATTCATTATTTAATGAGAATAAAAAAACATTTGAAACAAAAATATTACCTTACATAAGACATCTTTCCAGTGAATAGCTCATCGCCAACTTTTAAGCGATAAATATAAGTTCCAGAGCTAACAAAATCACCTCTTGAATTAGTTCCATCCCAAATATAATTATGATTGCCAGCGTCCAAATCTCTATTAACTAAAGTTTTCACGCTACCACCATAAATATCAAGCACCTCAAGAACAACTTTTTGATTTTCAAAAGTGCTAAACCTTATGTTTGTAGTATTTGTAAATGGATTAGGTTGATTTTGTTCAAGAACAATCGCCTCGCTATTAGAGTCGTATTTCAAAGTAATAATCTTTGAATAGTTTTCACAAGAAATAACACCATCCATATCAACTTGTCTTAAACGATATTGATATGTAGTATTCTGTTTAACTTCTTTATCCAAATAATTGTAATAGTTTGCAGAACTTGAATTTCCAGCACCTTTGACAAATCCAATATTTTGCCATTCGCTGTTTGATTCATTTGAAAGGGTATTCTTTTCAACGTAAAAGCCAGCGTTATTTACTTCAGATGAGGTTTCCCAATATACTTCAATACCGCTCTTTCTTGCAATGCCATTGAACTGCACTAAAGTAACTGGAATAATATCGTCCAAGCAAGGATTATATTCTGGATTTTTTACATAATTCAAGTTTGTTCCAAAATATGGGCGTAACATTGGTATCCAAGAAGCTCTTGATAGAGTAGCAGTTTGATAATCGATAGGCGAATAGCCATAGTGGTCAAGGTGAGCAAAGCCCGGATTTCCAACAGTTGGAGTAAACGGATTCCAATTGCCACTACCACGGGAATTTTCCCAAGCAAATAAGTTTTTATTAACTATATTTCCTTCAGAATTTTTCTCTCTAAATCTTTTATCAATAAACAAATGGTAACCTTGAAGTCCAAGTTCTCCATTGCTATTAGTTGCAGAAACGCTGGTGGTTCTCATACCCATTCTTGTTTTTGATGCACCAAGCTCAATACCAGTTCCGCGCAATTGTCCAACCGCCACCCAATATTTTCCAGCTGGTAAAATGACTGGCTCGTCTAAAAGGTATAAAGTGTATTTATTATACACAGGCCATTCATCTCTATCACCCCAGCCGCGGAGTTTAAAGGTTTCGGTTCCCGGGACGATAGTTTGCGGCATTTCGTCGCCGGTGTAAATTGCAAATGAAATTGGGTCTGGCGAGCTATTCATAGCTGCAAAGTAAGCGTGATAACCTTTTAATGTGTCTGCGCTTAGCAATGAAAACCTTACAGCAAACTGTCCAGCGCCACCGCCAGCGGGGTCCCCTGTTCCATGATAAATTGGATCGTAGTCGTAATTATAACTTGAAAGGGTTCCCGTTCCACCTCTTGCAACTCCAAACAAATTTAATCCTTTATTTGGAATGCCGCTGAAGTTTCCGTCTGGAACATCATTTCTGGGATCTTGAGCTGGGTCGTAAGAAAACACAGATAAAGTATCACGTGTAAAGTCTAAGTTTTGCAAGATAATACCTGTTTTCAAGGTAAAGTCTGTATATGTAGTGTCGTTACTTGATACAATATCGCCAAAAGTGCCGTCTGGCCTAATCATCATAACGTTTGCTACAATTCTATACTGCTGTTCTGGCACAGTTTGAACTGACTTTGCATCGAAATTAGGCATCGTAATCTCAGTTTCAGATAATGGGAAAAGGAAAGGCATCTGTTCAGTCCTGCAATACAGTGCGTTAGCTGGATTTCTTTCTTCTCCTCTTCTAAACACTTTAACTTTCACTAAAAAGGTTGATGAGTTTAAAAGTGTGTTGTTGGCAACTTTCACTTTAATTGGAATGTTGCTTGCCTGACTAATTGGGGCGCAAGTATAGGGCCAATCGGGCTCAACCTTTACCATTTCTAAGTCAGTATAAGTTTCAGCTCTCAATATCCGAACGTTATCTATCAAAAAGTCGTCGAAATCGTCTGGAATACAAATGACGCAACCAGTTTTAAGTTTATGCTCGGTAGCACCAACTTTCAAACGGAATCTAAAATTCTTTGCGCCTTCATTTGGAGCATCAATATAAGCATCTGGAATTGGCAAAAATACTTTTTTGTAATCATAATCAAAGCCATCGTCATAAATATCTGGTCTTAATCCATTCAGTTGTCTTATAGTAGAAGTATAAACTGGATATGTTAATGATGAGTCTTTATCGTTCTCAAGAAAACCGCGTAAAGAACCATTTGAGCCGTAAAGTGTGAAGGCTGCCCTATTAGTTAAAGTAGCAGTCCAGCTGTTACGTCTTGGCAATACTCTCCAACGGGCAGCAGCAATATTAGTAACATACTGCACGCCATCTGGACTTGGTTGAGCAAATTCAACGTCAATCGAGTCTGTAAATAAAGAAGCTGCATTGCCATAATTACGCCAAACCTCATAAGGATTTTGGTTTATAATTGTTCTTGGCTCAGGTCCAATTAACTGATTATCGTTCCAGCCTCTTGACCAGTCGGTCATTTTCACTCCTCTTTGTATAGAAAGAGTAAGGACTGAATTATGCTTTTGTCTCAAATCTATTGGGAATGAACGTAGCTCATCGCCATCTGGAAAATCTGGCGAGAGTGGTGGCTCATCACCTTCAAGCGTTACTCTGTTCATCCTAATTACTGGAGAACGTAATCTCCATGTAGAAAAGTCAGGATCATCGAAATCAAAATCTTCATTGTTTGTCGCATTAAACTCTCCTCTTGGTGGAAGTGGAAAATATGATAAGTCATCTCCGTGAGCAGCTTCTGCTTCAACGTTTATCCATTTCAAAGTAGAGGGCATTGGAATTCTGTCAACAACGTGGAATTGTGTAACATCGTCTTGAAAATCAGTCAAGCGGCGCATTACAAATATTTTCAAATCAGTAGTGTCATCGAAGGGCCATTCATCGCGAAAACGTTCGCTTGTCTCAGGATCGATTGGCTCAGCTATGATATAGGCCTTCAGTCTTCCAATCTGATTAACAATGTCTGGATTTGGATCAAATGGCGTGAAAAATATTTTCGAGTATCCATAAGGCGGGATGCCGTTATATCTTTTAGTTCCTGGGAAAGGCTGATTTGCGCCAGTTGCGTTTGTAAATCTTGGATATGGATCCCCATCACAGTCTTTAGCAGACGAAATAGGCAAAGCAAGACTAATGCTATCAATATCTAACAGTCTATTATAAACAATTTTCTTAGTTGCTTCGTTAATTATTCTAAACCTTGCTTTAAAATTGAGCTGCTGGACTTGGAAATTTACTCCTTGAGGTCCTTGAATATCATTACTAAGATTCTGTATCAAGGCAACAGGTTGAATGGAACCCAATCTTGTGTCGCCAGCAAGAATTTCATAATCTTCCGCTTGTTGCTCTGTAACGTTTACAGAATAGCAAAGGTTACCACTTGCACTTTGTGGTCTCACTCTATAAGCAATGCTGACTACCCTTAAAGTATTTTTCCACTGCTTAAATCTAATGGAAAGATAATTATGAGGATAAGTAAAGTTAGGATTCTGTAAATTGCTATAATACTGAGTAGATTGCTCATATTCGGCTGCCCAAGGAAACTCGGGAGGGGTATCTTGATTATAATTAACGTGGCGTGCAAAACCGCGAACGCCAAGAGTGGTATTATAACGCAAAATCTCGGATAGCCCAATATTGTTTTGATTGATAATTACTGAGCCTCGAAGGGCACCTAAATTTACTGTTACACTGCTGTCAATTCGATTCAATACAACTTGTGCATTGCCAGCAATAAAGTTTTGATCGCCTGGCCTAAGATTTGTTAAAGCATTTGCTCCGCCTCTACTTGTGTTAATTGCACCTTTAGGGGCAATATTTACAAAATATATTATAAGCCTATCTGCGGTGACAGTTCTTTTAAACCATACTTGTCCGAAGTCGTCCGGCTGACCATTCGATCGGTTTTGTGAAAGGTGTAAATCACCAAAGAAAGGCGCGATTACAGCAGCTTTTTGAGCAGCGGGCAAGGAAGTAAGATTGCCTCCTCTTTTTCTTATTCCCGCTTGCGGGGTTGTTTTCGCATTTCCGATAACCGAGAACTGGTAGCCAAAATCATCTGGTGTCGGGTCGTTTAAGCCGTTTCCAACCCTTGGACGTGTATTAACAAACCAGTCCATACTCATCGGGTCATAGGCAGTTGCGCTTCCATCAGGGATTGTTCTATTACCACTCCCATCGTAAAAGTATCTTCTATTTGTAAGGGCAATAATACCGTTTGTAGAAACATAGAAACTATCGTAGCGAATGCCATTAAAGTAAAAGTCAAAGCCAATCGGCATTGGTCCTGCAATAGCATCGTCTGTCGAGTCAGTTGCATTTATCGCACCATGGGAAAAGTAGCTTCTATTCCCAGCCGGGTAAGCTGGATTTCTGAAAAACCTTAAACCTTCATCTGGATACTGAGTCCAGAAATTTGAGTCAATCACTCTCGGTCCAACTACAATTCGTTTCCAGAGATTCCTTTCAAAGTTAGTGTCAACTATTTCCGGATTAGGTCGCCACATATCGGCAGCTTCGTCATCACTATCAACAAAATAATAGCCCGTAGACACTGCCGGAGAGGTTACAGGGTTATTATTTTTGTTGAATGGAGCTGGAAAACTCGTCAATCCATTAGGATCGTCAGGCAAACTTCTCCTCAACAACTGATCTGCTTTACTTTTTGTATTGCCAGCTGCCATTATAGCAAAAGGCAAAACAATCAACAAAGTAATTGATGAGAGTAGTAGAAATAATTTTTTCATTATTTTACTCCATTTATATTTTTAAAATTAATTTTCCTTCTTACTGTATAAACACTTGAATTTAAAAATTGTCTCAATATTTTAAAATAATTGTTTATTAATTCGATAATCATAGAATTTGAGCAGTCCCAAACCTGTTAAATCTTAAATTTAGCAAAAGCCAAGGCTTGCTAATATAGCAAGCCTTGACTTTTATAATTAAATCTTATCGAATAAACGACATTTTGCCTGTATAAACTTCATCTGCAACTCTTAATCTATAAATATAAGTTCCAGTTGAGACAATCTCGCCATTTGAATTAAAGCCATCCCAAACATATTCGTATCTGCTTGCAGCTAATTCTGAGTTGACAAGTGTTTTTACGTGATTTCCATAAACATCAACTATTTCAAGTGATACTCTGCTATTTTCTGGTATTCTGAAGTTGATCTTTGTGTGAATACTGAATGGGTTGGGTTGATTCTGTTCGAGAACCACACCTTCAATATTATCATAGTGCAAAGTAACAACTTTTGAATAATTATCGCAAGAAACGATTCCATCTTTATCTACTTGTCTTAATCGATATTGATAAGTAGTATTGCTTACAACATCCTGATCGATGAAGCTATAGCGATTCATTGAACTTGAGGTCCCAGCCCCTTTAACAAATCCAATTTGCTTCCAGTCTTCTGATTTATTTTCTGCATAAATATTCTTTTCAATTTGGAAGCCGGAGTTATTAATTTCTGAGCTTGTTTCCCAATACAATTCTACAGCTTGCTTGCGAATTTGACCATCGAAAGTAACTAAGGTTATTGGGATAATGTCATCGCTACAAGGATTATATTCATAAGAAGTTACATATTGTCTTAGCCCAAAATATGGTCTAAGCATTGGAATCCAAGTTCCTCTTGTAAGGGTTGCTGTTCCGCCATCAATAGGTGTAATTCCATAATGATGCAAGTGAGCGAAACCGGGGTTTCCAACAGTAGGCATAAATTGAGCCCATGAACCGCTTCCCATAGAGTTTTCATAAATAAAATAGTTCTCGTTGATCAAAAATCCGCTTGCATTTTTCCTACGGAAAGCTTTATCGACCATCATATTGTAGCCAGATGCACCTACCGCAGATTCCTGAGTTGGTGGGAAGGGTTTGTAAATACTTGTTGTTCTCAATCCCATACGAGATTTAGAAGCACCAAGCTCAAGACCTGTTTGACCAAGCTGAGAAATAACTACCCAGTAAGTTCCTTCATTTAAAATTACTGGCTGTTCTAAAAAGTATGTAATATATTTATTGAAAACCAATTCTCCATTTTGTCCATCGCCAAGTCCTCTTTCGCGGAACATATAAGAGTTCGGTATCAAGTCGCCGGGCTGTCCATTTTGGTCTTTATAAGTAGCAAAGGCAACAAAGTCTGGTGCTTGATTCAAGTTTGCAAACAAGGCTTGATAGCCTTTTATAGTATCAGCTTGCAATAGAGTAAATTTAACACCGACTTGGCCCGATCCGCTTCCGCGAGTATCTCCAACACCAAAAGGAACCTCAGTATATACGCCAGAAGGTTCGCTTATCGTGCCTCTACCTCCATAGCTATACCCAAACATATTTAAGCCCCTGCCAATTAAACCGCTGAATAATGGATGAGGAACATCATTTTTTGGATTGTCTATTGGGTCGTAGGCAAAAACATCTTTTGTTCTTAATGTAAATTTATACATACAAGTATCATTAGATGCCACTAAATCGCCATAAGTTCCATCTGGTCTATGCATAACGAGATTAGCAACTAAAACATAAGTTTCAATAGTATCAATCTGCACTGCTTTTGCATTCCAATTGGGCATATAGATTTCTATATCGCTTGATGGTGATAAGAATGGAAGCTGTTCTGTTCTACAATAGATAGCTTTCTCTGGATCGTTTTCTTCCCCTTGCTTAAAGATTTTCAGCTTTACTAAAAATGTAGGAGCAGCAATGCTTGTGTTGTTATTAATTTTCACTCTAATTGGAATGGCGCCTGTTTGGCTAATCGGAACTACTGTATAAGGCCACTCAACATCAACTTTTGATAAACCAAGGTCAGTATACTGTAAAGGATGAAGAATCCTTATGTTATCCACTAAGAATGGATCGTCGTCATCTGGAATACAAATGGGGCAGTTGATTTTTCTTTGATGGTTTGTTGCGTTTACTTTTATTCTAAACCTGAAATTAGCAGCAGCATCATCGGAGGCTGTAATAAAAGTATCCGGGATTGGAATAAATATTCTCTTATATTCGAAGTCAATTCCATCGTCATAGATATCTGGTCTTAAACCGTTGAATACTTTACCACTGAGATTGGGTGGTATTAACACGGAATCTTTATTAGCTTCGTGGAAACCACGCATATATCCACCACCGCCGAATAGCTCGTAAGCTGGCATATTAGTAACTGCAGTTGCGCCAGCTCTTGGATGGTATCTCCATTGGGCAGCTGAAAGGTTTGTAATGTTATCGACACCATTTGTCGATGAACGAGCAAATTCCACATCAATTACGTCAAAATATATTGCAACCGATCCACCCCTTGAAGTCGAAGCTGTGTAATTGGTCCAAACAGAAAATGGGTCAGCGTTTGCAATTGTTCTCATTTCTGGACCTATCAATCTTTCATCTGCCCAGCCGCGTGGCCAATCATTTTGTTTCAATCCTCTTTGGACTGAAAGCGAAAGAACTGCATTTTTCTTACCACGCATATCTATTGGGAATGAACGCAATTCGTCTCCACCCTGAAAGCCAGTCGGCTCGTTACCCGCTAAGCTAAGGCGGTTCATTAAAATTGTTGGTGAGTTTAAAACTGTATCTATTACAAAATCTGGGTCAGTAATATTATAATCCACAAAGTTTGAAGGTCTGAACTGTCCTTGTGGTGGCAGTGGAATATAAGATACCGTATCGCCATCAACAACCTCGCAGCCAACACTTACCCACTTTAAAGCGTTTGGAACTGCTGTCCATTTTTCTGTTTCTTCGTCAAAAACAAGGTGATAGTTAGAAACGTCATCTCCAAAGTCAGTTAGACGCTTCATCACAAAGAAGCGAACTGAAATTGTATCATCAAATGGCCATCCATCGTTAAAAGGCTCGTTTGTAACAGCGTCTACTGGCTCAGCAATACAGAATCCTCTCATACGACCCACGTGATTTGCTTGGTTCGGATCTGGGTCAAATGGTGGAAATGTTACTTTAACATAGCCATAAGGCGGAATTCCGTTCAAATTATTAGGACCTGGGAAAGCAATTGGACTACCAGTAGCAGAGCAATAATCAGCATTTGGCTCGCCATTACAATCTTGTTCCGGCTGCAGTGATGTTGCTAAAGTTAAGCTATCTATTAAAACCATTCTGTCGTAAACAGTTCTTCTTGTTACTTCATTAATAATTTTAAATCTTGCTTTAAATTTTAAATCTTGAACTTGGTAGTTAACACCTTGTGGTCCTTGAATATTATTAGTTAAGTTTTGGACTATAGCAATCGGCTGAAGCTGACCAAGTCTTTGATGACCAGCAAGAAGCTCATATTCCCAGGCCGTTGCTGCGTTAATTGCTTGCGAGTAGCAAAGATTTGCATTAGGATTAGCACTTCTTGTTCTAAATGAAATACTGGTTACCCTTAAAGTATTTTGCCATTGCTTAAACTTTATTGACTGATTACTTTTTGGAAATTCAGTTATAAGAGAATCTTGCAAAACATTATAGTAATGGGTATATTGTTCATATTCCGAGTGCCATGGATATTGTGGAGAACTAGTCTGTCCATAGTTAATGTGGCGAGCAAAGCCGCGAACTCCGACAGTAGTATTATAGAGGAATAGCTGCTGAGCTGAGACAATAGTATCGGGCGCAAAAGCTACCTGCCCCACAAATTTATCATAATGGATTGTTATGCTGCTATCAGCTCTGTCGAGAACAACTTGAGCAGAGGCGGCAACAAAATTATCGTCATCTGGTCTTAAATCGTAAGTTCTTTCAATTTCAAGTGCAGAAGTTGGGAACTCACCGTATCGAGTTCTCATTTTGTTGACCAAAGCAGCGTTTTTCATATAAATAATCAGCTTGTTCCCATCTGGGGTTCTTTTATACCAAACTTGACCAAAATCGTCTGGCATATAAATTTTTGGATTATACTGCGAGAGCTGTAAATCGCCAAAGAAGGGTGCAATCACAGTTGCTTTTTGGTTTGCAGTAAGCGAAGCCAAGCCATTTGAAGCTTTTCCAACTCCTTTTCTCCTGATACCTCCAACCGCAGTGTTAGGTGCATTACCGCAAACTGCAAATTGGTAACCAAAATTATCTGGGGTGGCATCATCGAGTCCATTTCCAGATCTTGTTCTTGCAAACCAGTCCATACTCATTGGGTCATAGCAGCTGGTTTCACCATCTGGGATATATCTATTTCCGTTGTTGTCGTAAAAATACCTTCTGTTTGTCAAAGCGATAAGTCCATTTGTTGAGACGTAGAAGCTATCGTAACGGATACCATTAAAATAAAAGTCGAATTTAATAGGAATCGGTCCGGCAAAAGCGTCATCGGTAGAGTCAGTAGCGTTGTCTGCTCCGTGTGAAAACATACTTCTATTGCCAGCCGGGAAAGCTGGATTTCTAAAGAATCTTAGCCCTTCGCTTGTATTTTGTATCCAGTAAATAGAATCTCTTACTCTCGGACCTGGCAAAATTCTTCTCCAATAGTCTCTTTGAGCATTAGTATCTGCGATTTCATTTACGGGTCTCCAGGCAAGCGGGACATCGTCTTCGCTGTCCACAAAATAATAGCCAGTAGAAACCGGGGGAGCTGTCGGCTGATTTGCAGTTTTGTTAAAAGGTGTAGGGAATGTAGATACACCTATTGGATCCTCCAAATCACTTTTCCTTAAAGGATTATCGTTTGATTTGCCTTTATCACCAGCGTATAAGGACAAAGCGGTGAATAAGGAAATACAAACTATGGTTAAGAGTTGTAGTGATCTCTTCATTGAGAACTCCTTAATTAAATTTAATTTAAAAATCATTTTTATTTTTTTTATAAAATTTACAAATATTCACTTTTAAAATATGGAATTTAACAAAAATATTCCTCTTCTTAAAATTTTTTTTATCTTTTAAACCTCCAACCTGCATCTTCATACTCAAAAACCCAGCCAACTAATTTTCCTTCGTCTATTTCTTCAAAATTTTTCCAATAATCAACTGTATAGGTAAATCTGGAACTTGTTGCGTCTCCAACTATTGAATTTGCTTGCTCCATAATCATTTTAATATAGTTTTGCCACTTCGCAAAACTCGAAGCTCTTAAATCTATCCAGCCTTCTTCGCACCATTGATTAAGGGTTTCTTCTGTCATTTCAATTTCGTTTTTGCCAAAATTAGCTGGTATTTTCACATCTTTCCCTCTTAAATAACTTTTACCATCTGGGTAAAGAATGACTAAGCCGATTGAAAGCATCTCGCTTCTGAGTTTGCTGTTTGAATTAATTAATTTTACAGCTGCTTCGGAAAGCTCTTGCGGTTTATACTTCAAGGCATCTTTCATTGAAGGACATACACTTTTTAAAATATGAGTTTCAAAAAGTAGTTTAGAAAGTCTGGGTGGTCCAAGCATCTCGAATGCAATGCTGCTTAGCTTGTTCTTTTTTTCAAGTGCTTCAATTTTCTCCATTGCCTTATGGTAAAGGAATCCACCTCTATACGTAGGTCCAAGAACAGAGGCGTCTAAACCTTGCACAATATCTTTACCAGTATTTCCGCCCATAATCTCAAAAACTGCGTAGTCTGCAATCTCCTCTGGAGTTACAATTTCCATTTGCCCAAGCGAGCCGATGGCGCTAAATTCACCTTTGGAGAATATACCATTTTCTCCGGTATCAATGAAAACTGACTTAAAGTTCTCATTCATATCTGAAATACCCGCATGGTCATTAAGGACAAATTTGCTGCCAATTTCTTTTGCGTTTTCTGGCTTCATATCGACCAATGGGATTGGCTTGCCTTTTCTTATAACTGTATCGTAGGCAATTCTTTTCCAGGCAATAGTAGCTGCGGGTTTTATTTCTTTAATAATTGGACCGCCAGGGGTTCTTGCCATAATGAATAAAAGCAAAGAGTGGGCACCTGCAACTGCAGATTTTGAAAGCAACACTCTTGAAGGACGCTCCTCGCTGTGAGTGTATGGAATATTAAGTCCCATTCCACCAGTGCCGGTTGTCCCAACTTTCAAATACATTTTAGCTTTTGAATCGTTTAATGCTTTGTTTAATATTTGTATATGCCTTATTAGCTGCGGAATATACATATTAGTCATCATCTTTTCAATAGAATCTAGTGATAGCTCGCCTTCGCTGATTTGGCTTTTAACTTTTTTTGTAGTGCTATAAATATCTAAATAAGCAAATGCAGTAGCGGTATTGATGCAGTCAATCACAATGTCTGGCTTTGCTTCTTTGATAATGCTATAAAGGGTAGAATTGCATAAAATCTCATCGCTAAGCTCATCAAATATATCGGAAATAGCGACTTTCCTTTTTTCACTATCATTAAGAACATCAGCCCAAGGCAAGTCTTTCCATTGTTTGCGAGTAAAAATATTCCCGGCAATCGGAACGAACATATCGCTTGCTAAGTTTGGATATTCTTTCCTTAAAGCCTTGCAAGCATCCTCAGCTTCGCTTAATTTCAAAGAAGTGATAATAAGCTGTTTTGGTGATTGTTCCAAGAGCTTGTGGCAAATAGCTGAGCCAACTAATCCCCAGCCGCCCAAAATCAATACTTTAGAATTCTGTATTTGCATATCTTTTTACCAATTATAAATTATTTTTAACATTTATTTTACAGTTATTCAATTTACGTAAAAATAACAAAATATTTGATTTTTTTCTAATTATTTTTTTAAATATTTGATTTTCCCAAGAATATTTATCGTTTTCATACATTATTGAAAAAAACTAACTGAAAAAATAAATCCTTTTTTTATATTTTCAAAGCCCCTTCTCATGAATAACACATCAATAGCAAAAATGTCTCAAAAAAAAATAAATAAATTTAAAATTAATTATTTTTCGTTTTCTTATTTTTTTTTCATATATTTGATTATTG
>JAAYJM010000008.1 GCA_012522895.1 Ignavibacteria bacterium | reverse complement strand
GATGAAGCAAGTTCGATAAGCACAGATGCCAATGGCAATGTTTATGTAGTTGGTTATTTTCAATCTTATACACTAATATTTAACAACGGAATATCACTTGCAAAGAGTGGCGATTTAGATGGCTATATAGCAAAATATAATAGCGATGGAATATGTCAGTGGGCTGAAAAAATTGCCGGAACAAATATTGAGTATGCCAGGTCAATAAGCACAGATGCTAATGCTAATATATATGTAGCTGGTTATTTTAAATCTTCTACACTAACATTTAACAATGACATAGAACTTTTAAACAGTGGTTCTAACGATGCTTTTATAGCAAGATATAATAGCGATGGGATGTGCCAGTGGGCAGAAAAAGTTGCCGGAACAAATGTTGATAATGCCTCATCAGTAAGCACAGATGTTAATGGCAATGTGTATGTAACAGGTGATTTTTTCTCTGATACACTAACATTTAATAACGGGATAACTCTTTCAAATAGTGGCGGTAGGAGGTATAGCTTTATAGCAAAATATAACAGCGATGGGATATGCCAGTGGGCTGAAAGAGTTGCTGGTGGAACCGATAATGATAATACAACATCAATAAGCACAGATGCTAATATATATGTAGCTGGCAACTCTTGGCTTGATACACCAACATTTAGTAATGGAATAACAGTTTCAAACAGTAGTAATTGGGATGGCTTTATAGCAAAATATACTGATAGTGAAACGCACGTTAATCCCCAATTATCTTTCTCTTCTAACAATGGGATTGACCAGCCGCTCTTCCTTTCGCCAAATCCAGTTAAGGACAACATATTAAACATTGCATTTAACTTATTAACTCCAGAGCAAGTAACAATAGAAATCGCAAATATGCTTGGAGAGCTTGTTTCAGTTGTCAAATCAAACGAGCTTTTCCCACAGGGCGAGCATTCGAGCAATGTAGATATAAGCAATTTACCTGCAGGAGCTTACTTCTGCATTTTACGTTTCAAAGACAAATTTTATCAGCAGAAATTTATAAGATATTAGTAAGTAAATTCAGTATAAAATATTGTTTAAAGAAAAGATCTGCCTTAGTATCCCGTAGGGATTATATTATAAAAGCGAAGCAAATAATCTAATCCCTACGGGATAAATTGGAAACTCACCCTCCTTCCAAGTTCAAATGGAAAGGAGAGAAAACTGTCCACCCCCTTTTACAGAAAGCAGAAGAAAGAAAGCAGAAAAAAGAAGTCTGGAGGTGAAGAATAAGGTGTCCACCGCCAGCGGGGGTCATAGGACTGTTCTGTGTTTCCCACCTAAAAAAAACTCCCCCTTTGAAAAAGGGGGACGGGGGGATTTCTGGATTCTTCACTGCGATCAGAATGACTGTGTCATTTAATCCAAATTTAAATAGTAATAGTCTCGCCGAATTCCATAACGCGAGCTTTTTTTCCGAGCTTTTTCTCCACTTTTTCCTTGAACTCAAAAGGATCAGTTTCTATTACTGGAAATGTGTTGTAGTGCATAGGAATTGCAAGTTCTGGATTTACAAACTCAACTGCTTTAACAGCATCATCAATTCCCATTGTAAAACAATCGCCAATACAAACGCACATAAGATCCACTTTGTCCAATTCACCAATCAACTTCATATCCAAGAAAAGTCCAGTGTCTCCGGTATGATAAATCGTTTTTCCATCAATAGTAATAAGCACCCCAGCGGGCGAGCCCATATATTGACCATTTGGCAAACTGCTTCCGTGATGAGCAATAGTGAATTTTAGGCGACCAAATGGGAACTTATACGCTCCTCCGATGTGCATATTAAAGGCATTTAAACCTTCAGAAGCGGCATAATTGGCAAGCTCATTTACAGCAATAACAGTTGCATTGTTTTGCTTGGCAATTTGCTTGCAATCGCCAATATGGTCTCCGTGAGCGTGAGTTAAAACAACATAATCTACTTTTACATCCTCAATTTTCATTTTGCAATTTGGATTGCCAGTCAAAAAGGGGTCAATGATTATACTGTGCTTGCCATCGTCAAGAATAAAACTTGAATGGCTAAGATATTTAATTTTAAGCATAATTTTTCCTTTTTTAATGTTAAAACAAAATGTTTATACTACAATAAAGTTAATAATTTTATTTTTAACAAAAATCACTTTTTTTACTTGCTTGCCCTCTAAATAGCTTTGAATTTTCTTGTCTTCCTTAGCTTTTGTCTCAACTTCTTCTTGCGTTAAATCAAGCTCGCAAGCAAATTTTCCGCGAATTTTACTATTCACCTGCACAACCATTTCGATTTGGCTTTTTACTGCTTTTTTCTCATCGAACTCTGGATACTTTTGCAATGTAACAGATTCGCTATGCCCAAGTAATTGCCACAACTCCTCTGCAATATGCGGCGCGAATGGCGCGAGACAGAGAACAAATTTCTCTATTGCCTCGCGTGGCTTTTTTTCAAATTTATAAAATTCATTTGCAAAAATCATCATTTGAGCAATCGCTGTATTGAAGTGCATTCCTTCTATGTCCTCGGCTACTTTTTTTATGGTGGAATGCAAAATAAATTCCTGATCCGCAGTCATTGGAATGTCTAAAACATCGGGAGAAAGCTTGCCTTCTTCAGTTGCTATCATACGCCAAGTGCGATTTAAAAACCTGTTAGAGCCTTCTATACCCGTTTCAGACCAAGGTTTTGCGTCTTGCAAAGGACCGATAAACATTTCAAACAAACGGAGGGAATCGGCTCCATGCTGCTCAACAACATCGTCAGGATTAATCACATTCCCAAGCGATTTAGACATTTTTCTGCCGTCTGCCCCCAAAATTAAACCTTGATGAAACAGCTTTTTAAACGGCTCAAGAGTAGAAACATAGCCATAATCGAACAAGACCTTGTGCCAAAAACGAGCATAAAGTAAATGAAGAACGGCATGCTCGGCACCACCAACGTATAAATCAACGCCATCGGGCTGCATCCAATAACTTTCTTTTTCTTTGTCGCAAAAAACTTCGTTATTCCTTGGATCTGCGTATCGAAGATAATACCAGCAAGATCCTGCCCATTGCGGCATGGTGTTGGTTTCAAATCGTGCTTTTCGTCCAGTTTTTTTGTCAATAAAATTCACCCACTCCGGAACCTTTGCAAGTGGCGACTCCCCTGTCTCCGCTGGCTTAAACTCGTTTACATCTGGCAAGAGCAAGGGAAGTTCGTCTGTTTCTAATGCTCGCTTTGTTCCATCTTCAAAGAACATAATCGGAATCGGCTCGCCCCAATAGCGCTGACGTGAAAAAAGCCAATCCCTTAATTTATATTGTATTTTCCTTTGTCCAATTACTTTTTCTTCGAGCCAAAGAATAGTTTTTTCCTTTGCCTCCACGGTTTGCAAACCAGAGATAGAAAATTCATCGAAAGTGGAGTTTACAGAAATACCATCTTCCGGAAAAGCTGCCTTCTCAATATCCCAGTTATTTCCTTCTTGCTCAACCACTTTGACTATTGGCAAACTAAATTGCTTCGCAAAATCCCAATCTCGTTCATCGTGAGCAGGGACTGCCATTATAGCGCCGGTGCCATAGTGGGCAAGCACATAATCGGCAATCCAAATTGGAATGGGCTGCTTCGTTGCTGGGTTTATAGCATAGCTGCCCGTGAAAACGCCAGTCTTTTCTTTGCTTAATTCAGTTCTTTCTAAATCACTTTTTAGCGCCGCTTTCTTTTTGTATTCCTCTATAAAAGATTTTTGCTCTGCTGTCCTTATTTTTTCTACGAGCTGATGCTCTGGAGCGAGAACAAGATAAGTGGCGCCGCAAATAGTATCGGGACGCGTTGTGAAAACGCAAATATTTTCGTCAAAATTTTGAATTGTAAATTGGACGTCCGCGCCTTCGCTTCTACCAATCCAATTTTTTTGCATTTCTTTAGTGGAGTGGGGCCACTCAACTAATTCCAAATCTTCAAGCAAGCGCTGGGCGTATTTTGTAATTTTGAGCATCCATTGACGCATGGGCTTGCGCTCTACTGCGTATCCCTTTTCGCGCCACTCGTCGCATTCCTCGTTTGCAAGCACAGTCCCAAGCTCCTCGCACCAATTGACTGGAATCATCGCTATATATGCCAAGCGATGCTCGTCTTTATATTTTTCTATTTCAACTCTGTCGGTCAAGCTCGCTGGTATTGGAAGCTCGTCTATATGCCTTGCGCGGTTTTGCTCTTCATCGAACCAAGAATTATAGATTAAAAGGAACATCCACTGCGTCCATTTATAATAGCTTGGGTCGGTAGTGTTCACGGCACGCGACCAATCGTAAGCAAAGCCGAGCATATTAAGTTGATTTGTAAAAACTTCGATATTTTTCCTCGTTGCTTCAATCGGGTGAATTCCTTTCACCATACAATAGCGTTCCGTGGGCAAGCCAAAGGCATCGAATCCCATTGGGTGCAAAACGTTATAGCCGCACATTTTTTTGTAGCGAGCAATTATATCTGTTGCTGTATAGCCCTCTGGGTGTCCAATATGCAGTCCCGCCCCGCTTGGATAGGGAAACATATCGAGTATATAATATTTCTTTTTTGAAAAGTCGTCTTCAACTTTATAAATATCGTTTTCTTTCCAAAACTTTTGCCATTTTCTTTCAATTTTTCTAAAGGGATATGATGCCATACTTTTTCTTAAAATTCAAAAATACAAACTACAAATTTAATAAAAACTTAGCAGATTTTCTTACAGATTGTAAAATAAGGATTTATTTTTTATGTTTGTAGAATAGAATGTGCTTATTAACACAACAACTATTCGATTGCTTGAAAAGATAAAGGACAAGGCAAATTTTTATTATAAACTTACTTTAAACGTGTAAAATCATTATATTTGTGAAAAAATTTTTTATATTGCAATAGCGCCAATTGCAAAATGCTGATAATTTTTTAATTAATAACAGAATCAAATGATTAACGAAGAAAAAAAGGGATACATTATTGACTTTATTTCTGGTGTAGAAGTCAAAGCCAATCCTGAAGAAATAGAAGCTGTTCAGGTTTTCGCTAAGCAGCTTGTTGAGGATTATAGCTACCCTAAAGAGTGTATACAAACACGCCCGCAGTTTAGAGTAAGAGCAAGACCATCAGACATAAGAAAAGAGTATCCGGTTGATATTGCTGTTTTTACAAACGAAGAAAAACAAGAAGATGATGTTTATATAATTATAGAGTGTAAAAAGAAAAACAGGAAAGATGGAAAAAACCAGCTGCAAGATTATTTAAGGTTTTCAAGAGCATTTTTAGGTGTTTGGTTCAATGGAGAAGAACGACTTTTTTTGAGAAAAATTGAGAGGGACGGAAGAATTGAATTTGAGGAAATACCTAATATTCCAATGTATGGACAAAGAGTTGAAGATATAGGGAAGTTTAAAAGAAAAGATTTAAAAACAACTCATAATTTAAAAGCAACATTTAAAGCGATAAGAAACCATTTAGCAGCAAATACCGTTGGCACAACTCGAGACGAGGTTTTAGCTCAACAACTTATTAATTTAATTTTTTGCAAAATATATGATGAGAAGTTCACTGCTCCTGAGGAAATTGTTACTTTCAGAGCAGGAATTGGCGAAGATGCAAACCTTGTAAAAGAAAGGATTTTAAACTTTTTTAATGATGTAAAGTTAAAATATAAAGAAGTTTTGGATTTTAATGACACAATAACTCTTGATGCTAATTCTGTTGCTTATGTTGTTGGTGAACTTCAGAATTACTGTTTAATTGAGGCAGAAAGAGATGTTATTGCCGATGCTTTTGAAACATTTATTGGGCATGCTTTAAAAGGTGGTTTAGGGCAGTTTTTTACACCGCGAAATGTCGTAAAAATGATGGTGGAGATTCTTGATCCAGACCTTGACGATTTAATTATTGATCCTGCATGTGGTAGCGGTGGTTTTTTAGTAGAAGCTTTGAAGTATGTTTGGCAAAAAGTTGATAAAAAAGCTAATGTATATAATTGGCAAAAAAACGAAATCGAAAGAGAAAAGCAAAAGATTTCTTCAACGAATTTTAGAGGAATTGACAAAGACTATTTTTTGTCAAAAGTAACAAAAGCATATATGACGCTGATTGGAGATGGAACGAGCGGAACCGTTTGCGATGACAGCTTAGAAACACAACTAAATTGGTCGCAAGCTACTAAAAATAAGGTGCTATTAGAAAGCTTTAATGTTGTCTTAACAAACCCTCCTTTTGGATCAAAAATCCCTGTTCGAGGTGAAGATAAATTAAAACAGTTCGACTTAGGGCATAAATGGAAAAAAGGAAAAAACAGCAAATTATGGGAAAAGGGAAAGCTTAAAGACAAAGAAGCTCCACAAATTCTTTTTATTGAAAGATGCTTACAATTACTAAAAGATGGTGGAAGAATGTCCATTGTTCTACCAGATGGTGTTTTCGGGAATGAAAGCTTAGCTTATTTAAGGAATTGGCTGCTTAAAAAATCGCGAATTATTGCAATCATTGATGTTCCAATTGAAACCTTTATGCCGAACACTTCAACAAAAACAACAATTTTATTTTTAAAAAAGGAAAAGAATAAAGAAAAGAATGAGGATTACCCAATTTTTATGGCTGTAGCTGAAACTTGCGGTCATGATAGAAGAGGTAAAGAAACATCTGAAGACCAAATATCAGCTATTTCAAATGAGTTTAAAATTTGGCAAAAAGATAACAGTAAATTCAATTCTACAGAAAATTATTTCTCTGTCAATCTAAGTGATTTTATAAATTATGACTTGTGGACTCCAAAACACCTTTTTCCAAGATATTTAAAACCAATAAAACAATTAAAGCAAAGATCGATTAATACTATCAAGATTGGAGAGATTTTTAGTTTCACGAAAGGTGTTGAAGTTGGAAGCAATAATTATGTTAATTATTTACTGAAAACTGAAAGCGATTTGCCTTTTATTAGGACCTCTGATTTAGTTAATTATACTTTAAACAGAACCTCAGACTTATATGTAGATGAATCATTACTAAACACTTATAATATAGATTTAAAAAAAGGCGATATTCTTTTTACTAAAGACGGGAAAATTGGGATGGTTGCTATTGTGGCAAAAGATACAAATTTTTTAATATCTTCTGGTATTGCAAGATGTAGACTGAAAACAAACAAAGTAAAAGAAATATATAGAAAATATGGAGTTAGGATAAATTCTAAATATGTTTTTTCCCTGCTAATTAACAGAGAAATCGGGCTATACCAAGCTTTGAGAAGAACAGTTGTTGCAGCAACCATACCTCATTTGAATATGAAACGTTTAAAAGATATTGAAATCCCGCTGCTTGAGCAGTCAATAATTGATGAAGCAAGTAAAAAAGTTAAAAAGATTATGCAGCTTGAAAGCCGAAGAAATGCTCTTATTGAAAGCATTAAAAAGGATATAGCTGAAGAAGTTTTGAAGCAATAGGGAAAAGCTATTAAAAGAGCTATTATTCAATACATCCTCGTTTTAAACGTGTAAAATCATTACTTTTGCTAAAAAAATCTTATAAAATTAGCAAAGAAGCAAACAAATTTATTACTCATATTAAAGGAACGGTATAATAAATGAGTAGAGGTTTTATGTATGTACTTAAATGTGCTAATGGAATGTATTATACTGGAAGCACAAAAAATTTAGAATTGCGATTAGCACAACATCAAAATGGAGAGGGAGCAAATTTTACAAAAAAGCATTTGCCTGTAGAGCTGGTTTATTACGAAGAATTTCACAGAATAGACGAAGCTTTTTATCGTGAAAAACAAGTTCAAGGATGGAGTAGAAAAAAGAAAGAAGCTCTAATAAATGGTGATTATAATAAACTACCTGAATTATCAAGGAATTATACCCAGTATGGCATTTCGACAAGCTCAATGCACAAAACAAGCTCAATGCCAGAAAATACACCGTTCGTTGAGCCTGTCGAAACGAACAACCACATTTCGACAAGCTCAATGTCCGAAAGATGCTCAATGTCCGGAAGAAGCTCATTTCTTTTATAAAATATCCTCGCTTTAAACGTGTAAAATCATTATATTTGTGAAAAAAGTAGGTCAAAATAGAATTATGGAATTATAAATTACTTTAAATTTAGATGAAAATGTGATTGATACATAATCCAAACAAGCCAATTTATGCTTACTTTGAATAAAGGAACAATACAGGATAAGCAATGTCAAAAGAAAAGAGAATACCTACTGGATTGGGCAAAGGGCTAAGTGCTTTGCTTTCAAATGTAAATATTTCAGATGCCGAAGCGAAACCAATTGAAAAGCAAGGAGAAGAAACATTTTTTTCGATGGTAGACGTAAATTTGATTGAATTGAATCCATACCAGCCGAGAGCCGATTTTGACCCTACTGCCCTTGAAGATTTAAAAAATTCAATACTTGAACACGGCGTAATTCAGCCGATTACGGTAAGGCGCTCCATCACTGGCTATGAGCTTATTTCTGGAGAACGCCGCTTACGTGCTGCCAAACTCGCTGATTTAACTATAATCCCAGCTTATATACTGGAAGTTAGCACTGACGTAGAACTGCTTGAAATTGCATTAGTTGAAAACGTTCAGCGAGAAAATCTCAACCCAATTGAGGTTGCAAATGGCTACAATCGCTTAATAGAAGAATGCAACTTGACGCAGGAACAGCTTGCAAAGCGTGTTGGGAAAGATAGAAGCACTATTACAAATTTTCTTCGTCTGCTTCGGCTACCCGATAGAATTCAAGAAAGTTTGCGTAAAAGGGAAATTCAGTCTGGACATGCGAGGGCATTGCTTGCTATTTCCGATATAGCAAAGCTTATCGAGGCATGGAAATTAGTAGTTGAGAAAAAGCTGTCTGTGCGCGCAACTGAAACTCTTGCAAAGGACGTTGAGCTTGGCAGATTATCTTTTGATAAAAAAGATAAAAAAAAGAAAGCGTTAGACAAAGATAGTTACAACCCAGATAAGGTTTTTATTAAAGATGCGGAAAGCAAGTTGCGAGAGGCATTTGGAACGAAAGTAAAAATTTTTCAACGCTCCGCAGATAATGGCTCTTTTGAAATAGAATACTACTCCCGTGATGATTTTCAAAGGCTCTATGAGATCTTGGTTGCAAGGGCGGAGGAGTAATCGCCAATGTTTAAAAATTATATTTTGTTTTGAACCTTAATCAGTGGAGATTAAGGTTCTGACAGCGCTTCTGTTTTTTATGAATAACATATTTATTTTTATTCATTATATTTATTATTTATTTCCGATAAATAAAAGGCAAAGAAATGACCGGATTTAGAGAAAAATACATTAACCCATTCACCGATTATGGGTTCAAAAGATTGTTCGGTGAAGAACCAAATAAGCCACTACTGATTGATTTCCTTAACGAGCTTTT
>JAAYJM010000087.1 GCA_012522895.1 Ignavibacteria bacterium | reverse complement strand
CCGATACTTGGACAAACGTTTCTTATATTGACTCCCTTAACGAACTGTTTGATCTTGGTGAAAAAGATTTGTATGATTTTTTAAGGTTTGTTTCCAAGTCCTCCATCAGTTCCGCTGCATATTTAACTACAATGGCTATAAGGATTTACTATATTCGCAAACTATTGAAAGAAAGCGGCAGTTTTTACCTCCATTGCGACCCGACAATGAGCCATTATTTGAAAATTGTTTGCGATTTAATTTTTGGAAAAAATAATTTTAAAAATGAGATTATATGGGAAAGAACAAGCGACAGTGGTAGCAGCAAAGCAATATCAAAAAAATTCCCCTCGAATCACGATGTTCTTCTTTTTTATGTAAAAAATAAAAATAACTTTTTTTATACAAAACTTTTTTTTGATTATTCGCCAGATTACATTGAAGCAAAATTTCAATATGATGACAATGATGGAAGAGGACGCTATCGCTGGCAAGTTCTTAAAACATACTCAAAAGAAACCTTTGAAAACTTGGAAAAAGATAACAGATTAAAAAAAACAGCCAATTCCAAATACTATTATTACAAGCAGTATTTAGCTGAAAGTAAAGGGGTTAGAGTTCCAGATTTATGGAAAAATGACGATATAATTCCTATTAGCGCCTCTTCTAACGAGGCATTAGGCTATCCAACTCAAAAGCCAGAGCTTTTGCTTGAAAGAATTATAAAAGCAAGTTCAAAAAAAGGCGATTTAGTAGCAGATTTCTTTTGTGGCTGCGGAACTACTGTCGCTGTTGCAGAACGATTGGGGCGAAATTGGATTGGTGTAGACATTTCCCATCTTGCCATCAGATTGATTAAAGATAGATTGAAAAAATCACTCAGCCCAAAAAAACAAAAGGATTTCCTTAATAAGATTGAGCTATTTGGTTTTCCAAGAGATATAGCATCGGCAAAAGAACTTGCAGAATCCACTAAGCAAGGTCGCTTCAAATTTCAAGATTGGATAATTGAGGTGATGCTTCGCGGAGTTTCCAATGAAAAGAAAACTGCAGATGGTGGATACGATGGCTACCTTACTTTCAATAAAACATTGACGGAGCGCGGAAGTGCGATTATCGAGGTTAAAAGTGGAACTGTTACTATTAAGAATTTAAGGGAATTTATTCAAGTAGTTGAGATTGAAAAAGCTGACATCGGCGCCTTTGTGTGCTTTCAGCAAAGCCTTTCAAATTCAATGCTTGAGCTTGCGAAAAATCAGGGGTATATTGAAAATTATAGAGTAGACAAAATTCAGATAATAACAGTGGAAGAAATTCTTGAAGGAAAAGAAATCAAGCTACCAGCCTTGGTGGATAACACAACTTTTAAAAGTGCGAAAAGAAGTTTTTGAAATATTAAGGTTGAATTGGAGGAACTATAGCAAAGTAGTTTTTACTTTTAAGAAATTCTAACAATTTTAATAAGTTAAATTCGTTTTCAAAAATGTAACAAAATGAAATTAAATGTTTAAAAAGAAAAAAAATAAATTTGAAAATCTAAATTATTTAGAATTAACCCCGATAGCTAATTACAATTATGAAAAGAACGAGAAGGGATTAATTAACGTTTTAGTTCCGCGATTTACAGATAAAATTTTTGGTAAAATTTTGCAGCCTCGTTTAAAAAGCAAATATATCAAGGCAAATCTTGATGAAATTGGAACAGCAACCTGGCTTTTAATCAACGGCAGCAAAAATGTTCATCAGATTGCAAACGATTTAAGCAAGCAATTTGGGGAAAAAATTCATCCAGTAAATGAAAGATTAACTCAATTTTTAACACAATTATATCAGGCAGGTTTTATTAGCTTTGCTGAAATTAAGAAAGGATAAATTATGGCACGCGCATTAGCAGGTATTCAGCCAGAAAAAGTATGGCACTATTTTGAAGAAATATGCAAAATTCCGCACCCATCGAAAAAAGAAGAAAAGCTTGCAGCTTATATTATCAACTGGGCAAAAGAAAAGAATTTTGAAGTCCAAAGAGACAAACTTGGAAATATTTGCATTCGCAAACCCTCTACCCCTTGTATGCAAGATAGACTGCCAGTCATCATTCAAGGGCATATTGATATGGTTTGCGAAAAAAACGCAGACGTTGAGTTCGATTTCGATAATGACCCAATTCAATGCTATATTGATGGCGATTGGGTTAAAGCAAAAGGAACTACTCTTGGTGCGGACAACGGCATTGGAGTTGCTATGGGAATGGCAATTTTAGATTCCACCGACATCCCTCATCCCGCTGTTGAGCTGCTTTGCACTTTGGACGAAGAAACCGGACTTACTGGCGCAATTCAGCTTGGAACTGATTTGCTTAAAGGTAAAATTCTTATAAACTTGGATTCCGAAGAAGATGGAACTTTCACAATAGGCTGTGCCGGCGGTTTAAACACTTCAGCCAGCTTAAAATATGATGCCGATACTCCTCTTGCTAATAGTCTTGGCTATCAAATAACGATTAAAGGCTTGCGTGGAGGGCACTCAGGCATTGAAATTCACGATGGACGCGGCAACGCAGCTCGCCTTTTAAATAGAGTGATTTATGAGCTTAATAAACAATTTGATTTCCAATTAAGCTCTTTCGATAGTGGCTCAAAACATAATGCCATCCCACGCGAAGCGTTTGCCGTTATTGCTTTGCCAAAGGGAAATGAGCAGAAATTTAATGAAGAAATAAAAAAATTCAACGACATTTTAAAAAATGAATACTTGACAAAAGAGCCAAACCTATCGCTTGAAGCTGCTCCTTTCGATTTGCCAAAGCGAGTGATGACAAAGCAAATGCAGGAAAAAGTAATAAAATCTTTCTATGCAATGCCACACGGCGTTGTGCGAATGAGCCCCGATATGCCAGGCTTAGTTCAAACTTCAACTAATTTCGCGGTAGTGGAAACCCGCGAAAATGAAATTTTTGTTTTGACAAGTCAAAGAAGCTCAGTCGAAACAGAAAAGCAAGATCTTGCAAATAAAGTTCGGATTGCTCTTGAATTAGGTGGATTTGAAGTGTCGCAAGGAGACGGCTATCCAGCTTGGCAGCCAAACGTGAATTCCCCAATATTAAAAACTGCGATCGAAGTATATAAAAATATATTTGGAGAAGAACCTAAAATTGAATCAATTCATGCGGGCTTGGAAACTGGCTTAATTGGAGAAAAATATCCCGGTATGGATATGCTTTCCTTTGGTCCGAACTTAAGAGATGTCCACTCCCCAGACGAAAGAGTCCAGATTTCTACTACTGAAAAGTGCTGGAAATTGCTTTTAGAAATTTTGAAAAATATTCCAAAAAGCTAAATTTTTAAAATAAAGTAAATAAAAAAAGTCCAGTTTTGGCTGGACTTTTTATTTTTTTGAGCTTTTGTTCAGTTCTTCTTGCAATTCTATATTTATAGTAAACTACCAAAACTTGAATTGGCTTGCTTTCCAACACAACTCTTGCAAAGATTTAACTCGACTGAGCGGCTAAACTAAAGAAAATGAAATATTATAGAATATGCATTCCTCGTGCTTGCAGCTTTTATTTCGCAAGGAAAAAGTGCATTTTGCCTCTGACGTAGGCAACTCAATAGCAAAATGATTTTTTAAAAATTCTACTGCGCTTTGAATTGAAATGTAAGTATCGCGTTTGCAGCAACGAGGTCCGCCCATTTCAGCAATCCTTCTAATACTTTCAGCAACAAGCTGATTGCCCAAAGACCACTCGTCTTCGTTTTCACTAGTTCTATCAAGCAAAATGCTGAGAAACACTCCCGCACCGTGAGCAGCGCCGCAATTTCCAATATTATATTCGCAATGGTCTGGAGTTTCACATTTTGTCCGCACTTCTATAATTTCTAACTTTTCTGCCAACTCCTCTGCCCTGCCTTTTAAGTTATAAACGCAAGTTGCAAGGACTGCTGGCAATATGAAATGATGCTCAGGTCCGTGCATACGAATAGTTGGCGTGTTCATAATCTGAACTGCAAGCTCATTCGGGTCTATTCCCTTATAATTCAAGCAAGCCATTTTAACATACTCAATTGGCCTCATAGAAAAACAACTATTGCATATATAGTGGGAATTAACGCATTGATGCTGGGCAAATCCAATTAGCCCGCAAAAATCACAGCGAAGCTCAATTTCCTTTGAAAGAGGGAAAATCTCATCGCCACAAAGAACGCAAGTTGCTTTTTCTATCTTTTTATTTATTTCTTTTATGCTCATTAAAGTATT
>JAAYJM010000086.1 GCA_012522895.1 Ignavibacteria bacterium | reverse complement strand
TTTCAGATCTGCCACACCTTGAAGCTGTGGCAGATCTGAAAATCTTTACTCCGCTACTATACAGTTCCTAAAAATTTTCCTTTCTTGTTCTTTAATTCATAAATATTTGTTAAATTTAAAAATAAGAAAATTGTAAAAAATTTAGGAATGTTTATGAAAGTATTTAACTACAAAATTTGGTTTGCTTATGCTGTGATAAGCATCGTAGCAATTCTTTCCGTTCAAAGCTGTGGCGATGACGGAATTAGCTTGCCAGACTTAAATGTTTTTAGCATAGCAGACGAAGCTGCGCTGGGCAGGCAATTAGATTCACAAATTGTTTCTAATACTATTGAGTATCCAATCTATAACAATGCTTCTGCCAACGCTTACGTTCAAGATATAGTAAATGAAATTATTAAATCTAGCGCAATCAAGTATAGAGATGCTTTTCCATATAAGCTGAGAATTGTTCGCGATGATGCGACTGTGAATGCTTTTGCAATTCCTGGTGGCTATGTTTATGTTTATACTGGCTTGCTTAAATTTATTGATAACGAAGCAACTCTTGCCGCGGTTTTGGCTCACGAGGTCGCTCATTGCGAAAGACGGCACGCGACAAAGCGAATGACTAAAAGCTATAGCATAGATTTTTTGCTTTCTATAGCGTTGGGTAGTAGTCCCGGTCAATTAGAGCAAATAGCGGGTAGCCTTTTCACAAATCTCTATCTTTTAAAAAACAGCAGGGACGATGAATATGAAGCAGACGAGTATAGCTTCAAGTATTTAAAAACGTCAAAATGGTATCCGGGCGGCTTGATTTATTTCTTCGATAAAATTGGCGCTCAATCCGATGCGAGCTTCCTTGAGATTTTGCTTTCAACTCACCCACTTTCAGCGGACAGAATTGATAAAGTAAACGGATACCTTAAAGAAGCGAATATTGAGCCTTCAGAAAGCAATGTTTTCACAGAAAGATATGCGCAATTTAAAGCAAGTTTGCCTTAAATTCTTTTAGTCGAACGCTGTTTTTTTATTTTCAGCTATCATTTCACAAGAATTGATAAGATTGCTTTTATTCGCTAAAGAATTTAAAATAAAATTATGAAATGACAATAATAAATGATATTTTTGTAACTGTTTGTATTTGTTAAATTGTAAATTTATAAAAGGAGTAGAAATGAACAGAGCCCATAATTTTAGCGCGGGTCCCGCGGTTCTTCCAGTGCCAGTTTTAAAAGAAACAGCTGATGCAATTTTGAATTTCAATAACAGCGGAATGTCAATCATGGAGGTGAGCCATAGAGCAAAAGATTTTGACAACGTAATGAAAGAAGCTCAAGCAGATTGCCTTAAGCTGATGAACCTTTCACCGGAAGAATACTATGTAATGTTCCTTGGCGGCGGTGCAAGTTTGCAGTTTTTAATGATTCCATATAACTTTTTACACAAAAAAGCAGATTATATCAATACCGGAGTTTGGTCGAAAAAAGCAATCAAAGAAGGAAAAGATATGGCAAAAATTTTCAATGCAGAAATCAACGTTGCCGCTTCTTCTGATGATAAGAATTTCAACTATATTCCAACAGAATTTAATTTCACCCCAGATGCAGACTACGTCCATATCACAACAAATAATACGATTTATGGGACTGAATGGAAAGACAACATTCCAGATACAAAAAATGTTCCCTTAATTGCCGATATGTCCTCAGATATGTTTGCAATGAAGCGTGATTTTGCAAAATATAGCTTGATTTATGCAGGCGCACAAAAGAATATTGGTCCTGCTGGCGTTACAATGGTTGTCATTAAAAAGCAATGGGCAGAAGAGCAAGCTCGCAAAGATGTTCCAACTATGCTTTATTACAAGACCCATTATGATAGCGAATCTATGTTCAACACTCCTCCCTGCCTCCCGGTGTTCGTAGTTTCAAGAACTTTCAAATGGATTATGAAGCAAGGTGGATTAGAAGCAATACAAGAAAATAACGAAATGAAAGCAAAATTGCTTTATGATGCAATAGACGCTTATCCCGATTTCTATAAGAGTGCAGTAGCAAATCCAAGAGACCGCTCCTTGATGAATGTTACTTTCAATTGCGTGAATCCAGAATTTGAGCCAAAATTCATCGCCGAAGCAAAAGAAAAATATAATATGACAAACCTTAAAGGACACCGCTCTGTTGGTGGTATCCGTGCATCAATTTATAATTCCTGCCCAGTCGATACAATTAAGGCACTTGTTAAATTTATTGAAGAATTTTACAAGGCAAATAAGTAAATAGTTATTTTTCTCAATTTGGTTGAGAAAGTAATATACAGTCTTTTTAGAAAAAAAGTCCGAGCCTTAAAAGCCTCGGACTTTATTATTT
>JAAYJM010000085.1 GCA_012522895.1 Ignavibacteria bacterium | reverse complement strand
TACACAATAAGAGCAGTAGCTGGAATGTTATATAAATATATCATTGAAACAAAAATGCAGTTTCCAAATGCAACTATTGAAGATATGGGTATGGTCTACGACCAACAGCAAGAGCTAAACTTATTTAACCAGGAAATCAATGGAAATTATTATACCTTTAGAGCAGAAGGAAATCCGGGAAGAATAACTGTTTGCCCTGAAAGCAGACCAGCAGGCTACCCTGCCGACTTCTTAATTGATTCAGAAGCAAGAAATGTAACTTTTCGTGCAGCAAAAGATGTAATTTTTAAACCCGGTTTCACAGCTTTAGAAGGTTCTCAAGTAAGAGCTTATATTGTGCAGGGCTGCTCAAGAACAAACCAAAGTGGAAACTGCCAGGAGTGTTTAGAAGAAGATTTTAATCCGCAATACAATAAATCTGCTCAATAATAAAAGGGAATAAAATGAAAAAAATAATTTTAATATTTTGTACATTCATTCTGTTATTTTCTTGCAATGAAAATACAACTGATCCAAGCGATTGCTCTATCTTAAAAATGAACCAATTAAAAAATTGCGATACTGCAATTATAATTATTAATGCTGATATTGGAACTATTCCGGATTGTATAGGTAACTTAAGCAAACTTCGTGGTATTTACTTAATGAACAATAAAATAACAGAAGTACCTGTTGCTTTATTCAAATTGAGTAACTTAATTTCACTATTTTTAGAAGAGAATAATATCAGTAAATTACCGAATAAATTTGATAAACTTCCAGAATTAAAGCAACTTCATCTCAATGGCACTGCGCTGACCGAAATTCCATCGACAATTTTCACTTTAACTAATTTAGGATCATTACATTTCTGTGATGCACCTCTTCATATCCTTCCAGAAGAAATTGGAAATTTAACCTCGTTAAAGATTTTATATCTTAATGGAACAAAAATTTCTTCAATCCCTGAATCAATTAAGAATTTGAAAGATAATTTAGAAGAAATGATGATCGTAGATACTCAATTAAGCAAAGAGAAAATAGATTCATTAAGGAAATGGCTTCCTAATACTGTAATATCATATAATTAGATTTTATTTGAAATAATATACTACCCGAAAGTTTTTTCTCCTTCCCAAATTCAAATGGGAAGGAGAAGCAGATGCTTGACAAAAACTAATTTTATAATGGGTAGTCTATTTGAGTTGTTTGAAATTCAACAGTGATTTCAGTATAAGCGTGTTTTTCGCTCTTTATAAAAATATTTGCATTATAAAGGTCAATAATCTTTCTTGCTATAGATAAGCCTAATCCCGTTCCTTGCTGCTCATATTTATCCCGCTGGAATTGGATATAAGTGTCTATATCTTTTATTTCTTCTTCTGTCATACCTCTTCCATAATCTTTTATTGAAAGCACATAAACATTCTTTTTTATATAAGAAGTTATTTCTACTTTGCTTCCGGCTTTGGAAAACTTGAAAGCATTGTCGATAAGCTCTTCAATAATTTTTGTAAAATACTCTTCCGAGATTACAATAGCAGAATCAACAATATTGACACAAACGTCAGCTTCCCGCGAGTATGATTTTGCGATGCTATGCGCCACATCGAAAATTATTGGCTCCACTGTTAAAGTTTTTTTATTTTGAACGTTTCTAATTTCATTTATATTTGAAGATATTAGCACAAGCTGAGCGTATTGTATGTAATTTTCAAAAAATCGCTTTAATCGGCTTGCTGAATTTTTTATGTCGCTAAGAATTTCAAGAACGTCTTTCCATTCTGATGCTTGAGGTGAGCTGGCATAGTTGATTAAATAATCAGAAAAGCCAATAATAGCATTTAGTGGAGTTCTCACTTCATGCGGGATAGACATTATTAAGTCATTTTTTAAGTTCTCTAATTTTTCGCTAACCATCAAACTTTTTTTCTGGATGTCAATAGTTCGCGAAGCAACAATTTGCTCTAATAAATCTTGGTGTCGCTTGTTTTCATCATCAAGTATTAAATTGCTAAAATAATAGCCTAAAAGATTGGAGAAAAGAATTGTCAAGTTTGCTGTCATCACTTCTAAACTTGGGCTATCATATTTGGTTTTTATCAAAACTAAGCCTGAAACAAAACTTGTTGCAAAAATCGGAACGATAAACAATTTTGCGCCATCTTCCCTATCTTCTTTGCAAACAATAGTTCTACTGCTAACAGCATTTCCTATTTCCCCACTTTCGATTAGCTTAGGTAAAACATTTAAATAAAAAGAATCTTCTTTGGGATCGGAAGACTTTTTAAAGTCAAATAAAAAAGAATCTTTGTTTAAAAAATAATATCCAACCGATTGTGCATAAGGAAATTGTAAAAAAATGTCTATGGCTTCGTCTATAACGTCTGATAGGCGTTCTTCGTTCGAAATTCTCTTGCAATAATTAAAAATCGAGTTAAGATAATTCACAAATTCTATAGAAAATGTTGTCATTTTATGCTAAGTTAGTGATAAAATCTGAGCTGATTGATTAAATTTTTCAATAATTGTGCTATACATATCTTCCAATACACCAGGAGCTAAATTTAAGTGCTTCCAAATATCAAAGCTTGGCTCGTCAACAATTTGATAACCAGAGTTGCCCAATTCCAGCATATTTGCAATTATATTGGCAAGTTGAACAAAAGCAATCTGTCTGTTGTTATAATAGTT
>JAAYJM010000084.1 GCA_012522895.1 Ignavibacteria bacterium | reverse complement strand
CGCCAATTTTGCATTAAGCGAGGGCAGAGCCAAGCTTGCTTGAGCTATGCCGAGCATTTGCAAAATCAACGAAGATAATTTTTTGAGTGAGGCGGGCGGAGTCTTGACTTTTTTTGCTTCGTTTTTTATGTTAAGTGGTACATCCCGATTCTTTATCGGGAACAAAAAATGAAGTGGGGTTTGGGGCAAAGCCCCAACTTGCTTAATTCCTCTGATAATCAGCATATCTTTTATCAAAACAGCTTTACAACTGGCTGTAACAACTTGCGAAAGTCAAATAATTTACAATTAAGTGTTAATAGCCAACAAAAAAAGCTGCCCGAGAGCAGCTTTTTTAATTATCTAATAATTTTGATTAATTATTTATTTTGAGATTTCAAACTCAACACGACGGTTAGCTTGACGTCCTTCTCTTGTATCATTAGTAGCGATTGGTTGAGATTCTCCGTATCCTTCAGTAGTGATTCCTGAAGAAGAAACACCTTGAGATACTAAATAATCTTTAACTGCAGCTGCACGACGCTCAGATAGACCTTGGTTATAAGCTTCAGGACCTGTGCTGTCTGTGTGACCTTTAACAACTAATGCTCCCCATGTTGGGTTGTCTTTCAAGATTGAAGCGATTTGATTCAATGTTGGATAAGAATCTTCTGTCAAATCTGCAGAGTCAAATTGGAATTCAATGTTTTCGAAAGAAGCAGTAACTGCTGTTCCAACGGGACGATCTTGAAGATTTTTAACGTCTTGCTCAAGTTTGTTCAAACGATTTTGAATATCTTGTGCTTGTCTGTCAAGGTTATCAAGACGGTTACGAAGCTGTGAATCGTCAAATGCGTTTTCTGTTTGCATTACAACAGGAGCTGGCTCCGGATAGTAGTCAGTCAATGTCATATTACGTACATGGTCTGCACCTAAGTTGAAACGCAATGTAGCCATAAGAGTCATTCCGTCATCAAAACGTTCTTTTGACACTTGTCCACCTAACGATTCTTGTGAATAGTAGCGTACACCCCAATCAAGTCCAAGGGCAACTGCTCTACCAAGGGCGATTTCAGGATTCAAAGAAGCTGTAAATACAGGGCTGATTCCTTTTCCATCGTCAACAGCATTTGGAGTGTCATTATCCCAAAGTGCAGCACCTGCTCCTACTTTGGCATAAACATTGGCTTTAGCTTTTTCACGATATGGGAAAAGCAAGTTTGAAAGGTTTACAGCACCAAACAAAGTAGGATCAATAGTTTTGCCATTACCCACTGCAGTGTTGTAGTTCAGGTAGCTTACGTCCACTCCCATTCCCCATAGAGGGTTAGAAGTTCTTTCAATAATTAGACCTGCTCCCCAATTTACATTATCCATATAGTCAGGACCTGCAAGAGGGGCAACTCTGTAGTAGGTACCTCCACCTTTAAGAGCAATTGACCATTTTGATGCGTCCACAGCCGTTCTTTGAGCTGATGTGTAAGTAACAGCACTTGCGATTAACAATACACCTAAAATTAGTTTTTTCATTTTCATTTCGTTTTTTTTATTATTAGCAATTAATTTAATTTTTATTTATGTTAACGAATATATTATTTTATGCAAAATTACACTTTTTTTTTAAATACAAAGCAAATATAGTTAAATATTTGATTATAAGACGAATTTTGCAAAAAAATATAGTTGATTACAAAATTTTACGTTCAGAAAGTACAACAATTATAGTGCCAAACCCGCTTATTAATCGATGTTTTTGAATCAAAAGCATAAAAAAGCGATATTTCTAACTTTTTACACTTTGAAAGCAACCTTTTACTATTTAACTTGCACAATGCATCTTTGTAAAAACAACATTTTGTTTTCTCAGCAAAGTAAAGAAAAATCCGATAAGTAGCAAAATCGTGCCTCATTAATTTTATAGAATTGCTTTTAGCTCCCTATATCACGCACTCAGAATAAAACAAACCCTTCAAGAAAATGTTTAATTTAAGTCATAAAAAATCTCTATTTTTTATCAATAAATATTTTCACACCATATAATATTATGTATCTTTGAACTTTGTATTATAAAATTCGGATTTATGGAAATTTCCGTAAGCAATTATACCATTAATTTCATGCAAAAATAATGCCACAAGATTACGGACATGCCTATTTATCGTACAAATACATGACATACAAT
>JAAYJM010000083.1 GCA_012522895.1 Ignavibacteria bacterium | reverse complement strand
TCAAATGATAAGCCAAGAAGAAGCTCATTCTTTTGCTGAAAACAAAGATGAAATTTATCGCGCCCTCGATTCCCTTGCAAGCATTAGCGAAACAACATATATTGGAGTTGAGCCAGAAAAATCTGAATCTTTTCCAGAGCTGGTGGAAGCTGATACTGTTGTCGAAAAAGAGAGCTTTTTTCCGGAAAGCAAAAAGAAAGAAATGCCCACAGACAAAATTAATATCAACAGCGCCTCCAAGGTTGAGCTTATGAAACTGCCGGGGGTGGGCGAGGCAACAGCAATGAAAATCATTGAGTTCAGAAAGTCAAGCCCTTTTAAAAAGCCTGAAGATATTATGAAGGTTAAAGGTATCGGCATTAAAAAATTTGAAAAAATGAAGCAGTATATTATTACAAAATAAATATTTGAGGTCTTATGAAAAAAGTAATTACTTTTTTTGTCTTATTTTTGTTTTTTTCGACATATCTTTTTTCACAAAATATATTCGAGCAGTCCTCAATTAGTGGGAATTTGCAATTCGATGGACAATACTATTACAAAGACAGCATTATCGGAGCTGAAGATGTGCCAGATAAATTTTTATCCAATGGCTTCCTTTTCCTTAATTATAAAGTAAGCAATTTTTCTGCAAGTCTGAGGTATGAAAGCTATTTAAACCCAATCCTCGGCATAGATGCTCAATATAAAGGCAATGGAATTGCATACCGCAGTTTTGGGTATAATTCTGCTTTTCTCGACATTACAGCAGGGAATTTTTATGAACAATTTGGTAGCGGAGTTTTGCTCAGAAGCTATGAAGAGCGTCAGCTCGGAATAGACAATTCTTTTGATGGCTTGAATATAAAAATCAAACCAGCAGCAGGAGTAGAACTGAAAGCACTTATTGGAAAGCAAAGAAATTTTTGGGCTTTAAGCGAAGGAATTGTGAAAGCGGCAGACCTTTCTCTTAGCTTGAACGACATTTTGGCTGATTTTCTTTCTTCCGATTATAATATTTCACTTGGCAGCTCGATAGTTAGCAAAACCCAACCCGACCTTGAATGCTTTTATAATCTACCACATAACGTTTTTGCTTATTCATCACGCCTGGGCTTGGCTGCCGAAAGCTTTTCTGTTGATGCTGAATTTGCTTATAAATATAATGACCCTTCTGCCATTAACGAGCATAGCTTCAATTCCGGAAATGCACTCATTATCAACGGCGCTTTTTATGGCGATGGTTATGGATTTTTGCTCAATCTTCACCGAGTTGACAATATGAATTTTAGAAGTGAAAGGGAAGCTGCTGGCAATTTTTTGACTATAAATTATATACCCGCAATTACAAAGCAGCACCTCTGGCAGCTTGCAACTATTTATCCCTATTCAACTCAAATGAATGGAGAAGTTGGTTTGCAAGCAGATTTCACTTACACATTCCCAAGGAAATCGCTTTTTGGTGGGAAATATGGAACAACAGTCGCTTTGAATTATGCGCGAGTGCAATCGCTTGACACTACGCACACGATTTTAGACGAAAAGACTAATTACGCATTCCGCTACGATTCTCCTTTCTTTAAAATTGGGAATCGCCTTCATTTCCAAGATATAAATATTGAAGTTACAAAAAAATGGAGCAAAGATTTTAAAAATACTTTTGCGCTCATAAATGTAATTTACGATAAAGATTTATTAGAAGGAAAATCAAGTTACGGAAAAGTAAACTCCACTATTGCCGTTCTTGAGTGCGAATATAAGTTGAATGCCAAAAATTCAATTAGGGCAGAACTCCAGCATCTTTGGTCAAGTCAGGATTCCACTTTGCACGTTGCGGACAATATTAATGGGAATTGGGCATTACTTTTTCTTGAATATACAATAGCTCCACGCTGGTATATAAGCGCTTTTGACGAATGGAATTACGGCAATGAATTTGACGAAAAGCAAGTTCATTATTTAAACGCCTCTGTTGCTTTTATTGAAAAATCTACTCGCCTTGCATTAAGCTATGGCAGACAAAGAGGTGGTATGCTTTGCATTGGAGGCGTTTGCCGCCAAGTTCCAGCTTCAAATGGATTTACATTATCAATCACATCAACTTTTTAAGGTGAATTATGAAAAATATAAATAAATTATTCCTTTCCCTCTTCCTGTTTGCCTCGCTTTTTCTTTTAACGAATTGTGATGAAATAAATGAGCCATACCGCGAGGATAGCCAAGCAGACAATGGCGGCACGGAGATTCAAAAGATTTTGCTTGAAGATTTTACTGGCTTTCGTTGCAATAACTGCCCCGCAGCCCATGACCTCGCCCATGCCTTGAAAGAGCAATATGGAGACCGTTTGGTAATTCTTGCAATTCATGCTGGCTTTTATGCCGAACCAAATCCGCAATATATTTATGACTTTAGAACAGCAGAAGGCACCGAAATAAATAATTATTTTGGTGTGCAGGCATACCCAAGCGGGATGCTTAATAGAACTCCTTATAATGGAAAAGCTGTGCTTGGCTCTGCATATTGGTCAGCTGCAATCAATGCGCTAAAAGACAATAATCCCAAAGCAAAAATTGATTTAAAGCCAAATTTTAACTCCGCAAGCAATGATGTCTCTATTGACGTAGATATAACATACCTTGAGCAATCCTCTGCCAGCCATTATTTGGTTATTCAAGTAGCGGAAGACAGTGTTGTTCAAGTCCAGCTCGACAAAAGGAAAAGCCCAGAGCTTGTAAGCGATTATGTCCATAACAGTATTTTGAGAAGAACGATTACCGGCACTTGGGGTGAGCAAGTTAGCAATTCTCCAGTTGCTGCCGGCACCACTGTTACAAAGCATTTCAACTGCTCTGTCCCTCAAAATAGCGACTGGCGCCCCGAAATGCTAAAAATAATTGCTTACATTCAAGACAAAGATAATGCTTGGCAAATTGTTCAGGTGGAAGAAGCAAAGCTTGTGAAATAGCAGCTGAGCTAAAAATAAACAAGTTAAAACGCCTTTTTTTGATGAAAAGAATACTGCTAAATGCAATTTTTCTAATAGTATATTTTTTGCTAAGTTATTGCAGCTTATATTCTATTAGCATTTACCCTTATTCATATAAAGTTATTGAGAAGCAGAATAAGGGCAGCCAGTATATTATTTTTCAAAAAGAAAGCGAGATAAACTATTTATTGCAAGATCCAAGCTCAGGATGTCCAGAACAAATTCATTCTTGGAGCGGACTTGAGAAAAGCAACTCGATTTCTACTATAATTTCAGATGGGATTACTTTATCTTCATTTATTTGCGATTCCTTGCTCTGCATTTTAAAAAGCCAGTCAGATGGCTATTTTTGTTACGTTTTAAAGCCAAATTTAAAAATTATTTCCAAAATTAGATTAGATTATGACGCAGTTTTTAGCTTTAAATCCAATATAAAGTGGGCAAAAGAGAGTGGCGATTGCTGTCTTTATTTGCTTTTTGATAGGACGCTTTTTTATATTGATATAAAAAGCGGGGCGGAGGCAGAAATATTAGAAAAAAATGTGGTAGATTTCCTTCCTTTGCAAAATAAAAAAAGCTATGTTTATTTGACTGGCAGCGATTTTGCTGTCGATATGTATTTATCTCAAAAAAGCGGAGAAGAGAAATTTTTAGCTCGTTTGCTCTTTTCTGGCGAAGCAATGCTAAAAAAAGCTGGAAATCATTTTGCTGTTTTGACCTCCATTAGCAATGAAGATTTAACTGTAATAGAAATTATTGACAAGGACAAAGGGATAATCTCGCTTTCCGACATTGCTGCAAAGCCGCATTTTGTTCAAATTGACGATCAAGACCCTGCTTTAAAAATCTTTTTTTTAAGTAAAAGCGATGAAGAATATTGCTTAAACATATTAAATTTAAAAGATATAAATAACGCTGGGAATTGGATTCAAACAGAAACTCCAAAAGATTTAGTTGAGCCGCTTTGCATAAAATTGATTGACGAGGATATTTTCCTTTTTTTTAGAAATGGAATCATTACTATAAATAAAAAAGGGAAAATTGAATCGGTGGATTACATTGCAATAGCTGAAATTATGTCGCAAGATTTCACTCCCTTTTACTCCGAAAATCTGCTATTGCTTTCCTCAAGCGCTGGCTCAATTCTTTTGCAAAAGGAAAGCAATAATTTTTGGTTTTTAAATAGATTTTACGAGCAGCTTGGCAAAATTTTAATTCCCCTTATTTTACTTATAATAATATTAATAATTCACCAACTTTATAAGCATCAAAAACGACTTTTAAATGCCGTTTTGAATTTGCCAACCACTGGAATTTGTTTAGTTCTCGATAAGCAAAATAAGTTAATCAACGCAAATCAGAAAGCAAAAGAACTTTTAAATATTGGCGACAATATCCCATTTAATAGAGCTGTTGATTATTATTGCGCCGCTCCGCATTTAGAGCCACTAAAAGATTTATGCAGAAAAGCAAATATGCTCCGCAGTTCCTTTAATCAAAGAGTTAGCTTAATCCAAGATGAGGAAGCTATGGAATGGTATTGCAATGTAACTTCTTTGAGTAGTTTTTTTGGTAAATACCGCGGTTTTGTGCTAACAGGGATAGATTTGACAGAAGAGCTTGAAAGAAAAAGAATAAATAATTGGGCTCAATTTGCGCACGAGCTCCAAACAAATCTTTCTGTTTTAAGGCTTAATTCTGAAATGCTTCAGCTCGAGGAATCAGAAGATAATTTAGAGCGAAAAAAAAGAATTATTAAACAAATTAAGATTGTTACAAACAAAGTTAGAGATATTGTCCATGTTGGCAGGAGCGATAAACTTGAGGTTCAAAAAACTTCGCCCGCTGAAATAATTGAAGAGCTAAAAAATGAATTTGATTTATCAATTTACGAAAACCTTGAGTTTCAATTTCAGATCGTCCATTTCTTTTTTGACTGCGATAAGCAAAAATTAACTCGCGCCCTCAGAAATGCAGTAGAAAATAGCATAAGAGCAATCAAAAATGTCAAAAGAAAAGGCATTATAACTTTTAAATCCTGGGAAGATGGACGCTTTGCTCACTTTGCAATTCAAGATAATGGCGAGGGTATGAGCGATGAGACACAAAAAAAAATCCTCAGACCTTACTTCACTGAGTATAAAAAGCAAGGTGGCGCTGGCATTGGAACTATGATAATGCAAAGGGTGATGGAAATGCACGGCGGCAGGCTTTCCATTAGCTCTGAGCTTGACAAAGGAACTGAAACCGTTTTTAGCCTCCCGCTTAAACAGTAAACAAGTCGCTTGAACGATAAACAAGCCAAGGATTGAAAATCATTGAAAATCATTAATTTTCTTTTTTCTGTTTATTTTAAGTATTTTTGAATATTTGAAACAGTTAAAATATTTTTGAATTTGTGCATCAGCTTTTCAATGAAATAGTATCTTTAAGGACGGAGCAAAAAAATCCCGCATCCGAAAATATTGACATCGCTTCTGTAAATGAAATCTTGCATATTATAAACGATGAAGATAAAAAAGTTGCTTTTGCCATCGAAAAAGAAATACCCCAAATTGAAGAGGCAGTAAATAATATCGTAGCAAGATTTAAGCAAGGGGGCAGATTGTTTTACTTTGGGGCTGGCACAAGCGGCCGTCTTGGAATTGTAGATGCCTCGGAATGTCCTCCAACTTTTGGCTCGCCAGCCGATTTAGTGCAAGGGTTTATTGCAGGGGGACGGAACGCAGTTTTCAAAGCAGTTGAAGGAGCTGAGGATTTTATTGAAAATGGAATAAATGATTGCAAAAATGCGGGGCTAAGCTCCCGCGATGCCGTTTGCTGCATAGCAGCTTCGGGACGCACTCCATATATAAAAGGTGTTCTGAACGAAGCAAATCGCATTGGCGCTTATAGCATAGTGCTTACAACTGTTTCAAGAGAAGAAATTCGCAAGTTCGATTTAAAAGCAAACGTATTTATTTGTCCCGATGTTGGAGCTGAGGTTATTGCCGGCTCGACACGTATGAAATCCGGAACGGCACAAAAGCTCGTGCTGAATATGCTCACAACTGCCTCGATGATTAGACTGGGAAAAACTTATGGGAACGTGATGATAGATTTGCAGCTCACAAATAATAAATTGAAAGAAAGGGCAAAAAACATCGTAATGAGCATTACCGGCGTGGATTACGAAAAGGCAGAGCTTTTTTTAAACAAAGCTGAGGGGAACGTGAAAACTGCGTTAGTTATGCTGCTTTGCGATGTCGATATTGAAAAAGCAAAGCAAGTGCTTAAACTTAGCGATGGTTTTGTTAAAACGGCAATAAAAGCGGCAAAAAATGATTAGTTTTATCATATTATGCATTATGCTAAATTCAAGTCTCTCGCAGCCGATAGAGTTAATTTATGCTGATGAGCTTAGCGGATCCGCAAGCCCGGGCGCAGAATATAGAAAAGTAAGTGGCAAAGTGCATTTCCAACAAGGAAATGTCGTGATTAAATGCGATCAGGCTAATCAGTATTTATTTGCAAATAAAGTTGAGCTTTTTGGAAATGTTCTTATTACGCAAGAAGATTTAGTTTTAAATGCAAATAGGGTTTTTTACGATGGAAATACTGGAGTTGCACTTTCCGATGAAAAAATAAAAATTAGAGATAAAAACTCAGTCCTTCAAGCAGAAAAAGGCACTTACTCAACTAAATCATTTATTGCTGAGTTTTCCCAAAACGTAACTATAAGCGATGACCACTCAATAATTTATAGCGACAAATTAGTTCATAATCGCAAAACTTTGCTTAGCCAATGCTTTGGGAACGTGAAAATCGAGGACGATTCAACTCTTGTCCTTTCCGATTATGCCGAGCATAAGGCAAAAAGCAAAGAAAACAAAAGTTATGGAAAAGTGCTTGCGATAGCAAAATACTCAAATGTTTTTCTTAATTGCGACACGCTTTTTTCTTTTTCTAATGATAATTACGCTGAAGCAATAGGCAACCCAATTCTTTGCCAAACTGATACAATAGAAAAAAAGAAAATTTTGATTGAAAACGATAGCTTATTTGAGTTTGAGATTGACACGGTTTTCATTTCTTCGCGAAGTATGCGGGGCTGGCTCAAGCATAATCAAGAAAAATTCTTTTTTAAAGATTCTGTTGAAATTGCAGGGAAAAGGCTGAGCGGCACTGGAAAAGAAATGATACACGAAAAAGCCGGGCAGAGTATTTTGTTATTCGGAAATGCAAGGCTATATTACGATTCCACGCAAATACACTCCGACTCGATAAGGATTTTCACTATTGAAAACAAGCTCGATTCGATTTTTTGCAATAGAAACGCAATAATGCTTAGCAAAGAAGATAGCTCAAGCAATAGAATTAATCAGATTTCTGGCGAGAGGGTGTGGATTCGATTCGCTCAAGATACAATTAGAAAAGTTGTTTCCGATGGAGACGCCAAAAGTTTATACTTTCTTTCAAGCGAAAAGGGAGACGAAGGCGCCCCGCGACTTTTTGCCGATAGAATTGAAATTCTTTTTGAAGATGGAGAGCCGGCAATCATAAATTGGCTTGGAGCTATAGAAGGAGAATTTTTTCCAGAAAATATAATCGAAGAAAAAGGAGCGGACGGTTACTATCTTCCCAATTTTTTATGGATTGAAAGCAAGCCTCAGAAAAAGCAGCTTAGCCGTTATTTAAAGTAGAGCTAAAAACTTTCATACAAACCTTATAAACAAAGCAATATGTTAATTCAGATTTACTTTTGATTTTTATACAAAAAGAAATCATGGCTTATTTTTGAAGCTGAACCAAAAACACCAATTCCTCCCTCAACGCTTGATAGCAAGGGATCATAACTTGCCTTAACTACATATTGCAAAAACCAATTAAAGTAATTCTCATCTGGAAAATAAACAAGTGCTCTATGCTTTCCGAACCACTTAAAGACCGTCCAAACTATTGGAGTTTTATTAGTTGGCAAAAATGTCCAGGTTGTCAAATCTGAAAAAAAGCGTTCGTTGCCTTCATTCCAAGGTCTTATTATACGTCTGTTTTTTTCATCGCTTGCGGGCGTCAAGTATTCGCCATATCCCAAGCTGTCAATACAAGCAATTCCCAATATATAAAAGACTTTGCCTTCAAGTGGAGCGAACTCAATTCTAAGTGAATCGATTGGCGCAAGCTTCAAAGTATCTTTTGGATAGTAAACATCACCTTGCGGGAGGTAAACCCAATGGCTGCGTTTGGGCGTTGTCGTTTTTCCAGTTATCTTAGCTCCATCTTTAAGTGTTACTTCCAAAAAATATGTCGTTTCGGATTTCACTTTTTCACTTGTATCTGGATAAAAATAGCCCGGCTTATCTTCTTTGCGAAAAATCAAATTATATTCTTTTTCCTCAGTCCATATTTTCACTTCTGCGTCATCAATCAAGCTGGCATTATAATCGAATGCTTTGTTCAGCGGCTGTGTGCGCATTATAATAATATTTTCTATCGGCTCATCAACGATTAAAACAGCTTCAATGAGGGTTTCTGGAATATAATCGCTTGGCACAGGGTCCTCGCAGGACGAAAGCAAAAACGCAAGAACTACAAAAGAAAGAATATATTTAAACAAATTCTTTAAGTAATTAACTTTATTCATATTCATAGCAAGTATTCTCATTTTCTCTTAAAATTTTATTTCATAAGAAATCGAAGGAATAATCGGCAGCAAACGAACATCTTCGATCTTTGTTTCAGCTTCTTGAACGTTATAATATCTAAACCATATATCGCGCCTATTGTAAACGTTGTAAATATCGAGGATTAGCTTTGATTCCAGTCCAAAAGTATTAAACATATAGCTTGCGTTTACGTTAAGCTGATGAGAAGGGGGAAGACGCAAGCCATACCTTTGTGAAGGGACGATTTTTCCTTTTCCGTAAGCATCTTCTGGCATTTTGCTTTGAAAACGCGATGTGGCGCCAGTGTAGGACTGCCCGGATTGAAAAGTAAAAGTTGTGCCAATATCCCAATTTGAACTAATTGAATATTGCAAAACAACTTTTAAATCGTGAAGTCTATCGTATTTTGGTCTAAATTCTTTGCCAAAGTTAATATCCTTGAATTTAGAAAAAATAAATCCAAGTCCATAGCCAATCCAGCCGCTAAAACGACCTGTTTTCTTTTGCAAAAATACTTCTGCCCCATAAGCATTTGCATTTCCAACGTAAAAAAGGTCTTTCACTATATCAATTTGCAAAGCGTTCATATTTATTTCATTGATATTTAAAAACCTTTTATAATAAAGATCGAAGTTCAAATCGTAGCCCTCAGCTGGAATTGTTTCTAATGATAAAATATAGTGAGTGGAACTGCTTATGCCTATTGAAGTATCTGTTGGCAGCCAGGTATCAAAAAAGGAAAAATCTGGCTGAGCAGCTAATCTTAAGCTTTGGTGAAATACTCCCCAAGCCGCTTTTAAAGTAATATTATCTTGGAATTGATAGCGGATTGCAAGCCTTGGATCCCAAGACAATTTTTCCGATAAAATCCAATAATTTGTCCTTATGCCCGCTTGCAAAGAAAAAAGCTCAGTCATCCGATAATTTGTTTGAGCAAATAAGCTATGATTCCAATCTAGAATTTCAAGATTAATCGTTCCGCCGCTTGTTCCGGTTTTTGTTGAATCGGTATTCCCAGTAAAATTTTGCAAATATTTAAAGCTAAAATTAGTGGATTCAAAACCAAATTTTGAGCTAAGCTTTTCAGAAGCAAACCAATCTAAACTGCCTTTTGCTGTATAATCTGTAATAGAATTATCTATTAAAAACTCGTAGCCGGAATTATCACCTTTGAACGTATTTAAGTATTGGCTGGCACTTAAATTCAATGTAGAAAAAAGAGAGCTTGAGAAAACGTGTGTCCATTTTGCTGCACCCAAGCGGTTGCCCACTTCAAGATCCATATTCATTCCGTAACTGCCAATGTCAAAATTATCTGCACTCAAAAAGCCGCTCAAAGAAATTTTGTCGTCACCGGTGATATTCTGAGAAATTTTTGCGTTAATATCATAAAAATTAAAGCTTGGGTATGGATTTTCTGGATTTTTTGGAAGGAGTTCTTTTATAATTTCAAGATAAGTTCGGCGCCCTCCTATGAACCAAGAGCCATTGCCAAGCGGTCCTTCAAGCGATAGGCGCGAGGAAATAAACCCTATTGAGCCTAAGCCTTCGACCTTGCTTTTATTCCCATCTTTTTGAGTTAAATTCAAAACTGCTGAAAGGCGTCCACCAAATTCAGCTGGAAATCCGCCTTTAATCAACTCAACATCCTTTATTGCCTCGCTGTTAAAAGTAGAAATAAAGCCAAAGACATGGGAGGGGTTATAAACGCTTGTTCCATCGAGCAGGACAAGGTTTTGGTCTGGTGAGCCACCGCGAACAAACAATCCGCTTGATATTTGGGAGGAAGTGAGAACGCCCGGCAGATATTGCAAAGCTCGAAACAGATCAGACTCGCCGCCGATTTTTAATTTCTTAATCTGCTGAACAGGTATATTGACTTTGCTCACCATAAACTCTCTATTCTCAAGGTCTTTAGCTGCTTCAACTGATATTTCCTCAGTTTCGACCGAGCTTATTTTTAGCTTAAAGTCTTTTCTTATATCTTGATTTTTCTTAAAAGACAATTTTTCTATTTTTGTTTCATAACCAACGCAAGAAACAATAAATTCATAAGTGCTATTTTCTAAACCGCTTATGGAGTAAAATCCATTTTTATTAGTATAAGCACCAAGTTTCTCATCTTTAACCCTAACCGTTGCGCCAATCAAAGTTTCCCCCGTTTCCTCATCGCTTACAAAGCCGCTTATAGAAACAGCCCTTGCAATAGAAGGCAATAAAATTAAAAGCAAAAACGCACTAAATAAAAAGCAATTCTTCATTCTTTCCTTTTTAGACTATCTTTTGTTAATACGAAAAGATTGTAAAAAAGTTTAATGATTTTTTTCCCTTTACTTAAAAATTGGCGACACAAAATGAATTCTCGAACTATTTAAAACACTAGAAAATATGATTAATTTATTAAATTGCTTTAAGCTAATAAGCAATAAAGGAATAAACAGTTTTTAAAGAAAATATGGAGATAAAATCAAAAATTATTGAAGTCTTTAAAGGGGGTGGCTTGTATTCAGCTGCTTCAATTATTCAAAACCTTGTTTATTTCTTTTTAATTCCAATATACACCACTTATCTTTCCACTGCGGATTACGGAGTGATTGGGCTGATGACGATCAGCGCCGGAATCATTTTAAACATAACAAAAATTCCAAGTGCAACTGCTTTCGTTCGTTTTTACTATTCCCCTGACTATGAAAGTCAAAGGAAAACGCTTTTATTTAATTCGATAGCTTTTGCTCTGTTTCAATCGGGCATTTTTGCTGCTTGCTTTTATTTATTTAGCAGCAGTATAGCAGAGATTCTTTTAAACACAAGAGAATATCAGATTATTATTCAAATTTACTCAATAATAATATTTTTGCAACCACTTGAAAACATTGTTCAAGATTTAGTGAAAATAAAAAAGAATGTCAAGCTTTTCGTTGCTATGCTGCTTTCCAATGTAATTTTAACGAGTTCATTGATCTTAACGCTTTTGCTTGTTTATGAAAAAGGGATTATGGCTCTCGTTTTTGGCTCACTATTTTCAGCAATATATCCAATACTTTTTCTTTTTAAAGAGCTAAAAAGCAGCATAGAATTTAACTTTGATTTTAAGTTATTAAAAGTGCTACTAAAATATGGCTATCCCTTAGTTTTTTCTGCACTTAGCTTTTATTTACTGCGGAGCGTGGATCAATATTTAATCAAGTATTATTTCGATATTACAAGGGTTGGTGTTTATTCCTTTGCTTATAGCTTCGGCTGGCTGATTGCTGTGTTTTTTGCTCTGCCGCTCAGCAGTATAATTGAGCCAGTGATTTTTGAAATGGAAAAGCGCAAGGAAGATTTAATTGCTTTTGTCAAAAAAAGCTCAAAATATTTTTTCTTTGCTGGCACTTTTATTTGGCTGCTTCTTGCTCTTTTTTCCAAAGAATTGATTGAGCTTGCGGCTCAAAAAAAAGAATTTTGGGAAGCAATACCGTTTATCCCAATAATTGCCTTTGCATATTTAAATTACGGCTTGATATTTATTTTAAATAAAGGGCTTGAATTAGCAAAAAAAACTTACATTATTTCTTGGATAAACATTGCAGCACTGCTTTTAAACATCACGTTAAATATAATATTTTTGCCAAAATATGAACTTTACGCAGCTTCTTTTAACCTTGTTATAACGTTAGTATTTATACTTTTCGCAACAGCATATTATTCAAAAAAGCTATTCGGCATCAGAATTGATTTTGTAAATATCTTAAAAATAGCTGCTTTTGGTATTTTCACTTGTTTAATTTCACTTTTGTTTATAAAACTAAATTTAGTTATTTTTATATTTGTAAAAATAGTATTATTGCTATTGTTTATTGCGTTAGTATTTTTTAGCTCGTTTTTAAAAGAAGAAAAGCAAGCTATTTTTCACTTTTTTAAACATAAAAACGATGAATAATCAAAAATCAATATGGGACAACAATCTTTTTGCAGTGCTTGTCCCCTTTTTAATATTTGCACTCGCTCGCTCTCTAATGGCTTTAAATATGAAGGTGCCTGTTGTTTGGCCCGATGAGTATATTTATTTATTTTATGCCCAATTTTTTTCCGGTTTAAAAGAGCTAATATACTTGCCTGCATCTGATTTAGTTGGAAGCTTTGGTTACCCTTTGTTAATAGCCCCTTTATACATTTTTTTCAGAGAGCCGACCAATTTTTATAATTCGGTAATAATATTTAATGCAATACTTGGCAGCACACTATACATTGGAATTTTTTATTTAGTTAAAAATATCTTGGGTGCAAACAATAGGCAAGCAATGCTAATTGGAGTATTGACATCGCTTTACCCTGCTTTCGTTCTGCAGTCGAATATGGCTTATACCGATAGCATCACCCCAGCACTCTTCGTTTTTTCCCTGCTTACTTTTTTCTACTGGGTAAAGAATAAAACCTTTTTTTCAAACATGTTATTTATCTTAACTACTGGCTATTTGACTATTGTTCATATTCGTTTTTTGCCGCTTGTCTTTACAACTGTTTTTGTAATTGCATACCTTGTCTATTTGAAAAAAATTCCTTTATATCAATTTGTGATTTTGTTAATCTCCTTTTCGATTATAACTTTTTTAAACATCAGTATTGGAGATAACTTAAATTTAATGATAACGGAAAGACTTGAGCGGAACGATAGAATAATGTCTTCTTTAATACAGGTGATTGAAGCACTTCTAATGATAATGGTGCTATTTTTTACGATTTACTTTCTTGCAAAAAAAGATTATATCTCGCTTGCTTCAATTTATTTGGGATTTTTCGCTGGATTGCTTTTTGGCTCTTGGGACTTTGCTTTTATTATCCCAGCTATTTTCTTAGCCTTTTTGGTTGTTCTTAAATTGACAAAAAACATTTCGAGTAAACGCATGCTTTACAGTTCGCTTTTTTGTCTCGCAACTTTCTTTTTAGTCTATCTTTCTTTCCCAAATATTCAATTTGCTGGAATTGTTTTTTCAAGGATTTTGCATTGGATGATTAATTCATTTGGAACGCTTTACTATGCAACTTTTGCAACTTTTGGCCTGTTTTTAATCGGCTTTGCCATTCTTTTTTATAGACTTATTAATGACGGATTAGAAACAACGGAAACTCCAATAAGTCAAGATGGATATATTTCAAAAAAAACTACTACTTTTTATTTTAAAAAATTATTAAGCACCCCGGAAAACATAACTCTCTTTTATTATTTGGTTTCCGCTTTCCTTCTGTTTTTTATCACCAAAACCACTACTGAATATTCTTTAAGTCATTATCGGGCTGACCATTTTTTCTATGGAAGATATATTGAGGCATTTATTGCCCCAATCATAGCTTTTGGAGCTTTCAGCTTGTTTGAGTCAAACTTTAAAAGGTATTTCCTCTCAATTTCAATCTCTGCTCTTGTCTTTCTAATTATTACAGCAAGTTTGGTTTTCAACTACGGAAATATAATAGACATTGAAGTTGATTTTAGAAGCTGCCTCAGTTTTTTTACTTTACGCGCTCCTCTCGGCAATATCAACTTAATTCTTTATGCGATAATAGCAACAGTTGTTTCCTTTATTTTCATATATTTATTACGCAAAAAACTTTCCTTTGGCGTTTATTTTCTTTCACTTGGCTTTATAGCAATGATCCTTTTCACTTACCACTACGTAATAGTTTATCATCAGGAAGAAAAGCAATATCGCAATCAACTAATTGACCTTGTAAATGAAATTAATCCAAAAGATACTATATTTTACGACAGAGCTGTAAGGAATAGCTTTTCTGGAAATAGTATGCAATATATCTTTTTGCTTCCAGAGAGAAATTTCAGATTTAGTAATACCTCTAATTTAAAAGCTGCTAATGTAAATTATCTTATTTCTACCCCAAGGTATGCAAGCTACAACAGAAATGCAATATTGCTTGGAATTGAGCAAAGCGGCGAGGATTATCTTTGGCTCAACCCTTCGCCAATTCAAGATAGCATAAGAAAAACCAAAATGCCTTCTTATAGAAATCTTGATTTAACTGCAAATTACATTGGCGGAATTACAAAAAAAGGATTTTACAAAGAGAATTGGATAAACGGAAAAGCGGAGTTAATTTGCTCTTGCAAAGGGATTGATACAAATTATAGAATTAGCTTGATTATTGGCTCCTCCGATAGGAAAGCCCACAATTTAATTTTGTGGCTCAACGATCAAGAATATTTTAATCAGGAAATAAAAGAAGGTGTTTGGGAATACACAATAGACCTCAAAGTGAAAGAAGAGCAGGATCTATTGTATTTCAAATTTTTTAGCGACTTAACAAAGGACAGCGAAAACCGCCTGAACGGCATCAAGCTAATATCTTTTAAGCTCCTTGATACAAGCTATGAAAAGCAAGAAATTAAACTTGACGATGACGTTTTTGATAATACATCAAGCATCAATCCGGACATTAAAATTTTTGCACGCAGGAATATTGATTGGTCTTTGCTTAATTTAACTGGAAACGATACGGTGCAAATTCCGATAGTAATTAAAAATCAAGGTAAAAACACTTTTTATCCAAATGGTAAGCATAAAATAATGCTTTCATATTATTGGCAAGGCTTTCTTTTAAAAGATATTAAAATGCAAAGCTCTGAGCAATATCAAATACCAAGCAGCATCGCGCCTGGCGAGGAACTTGAGATTTTCGTAACCCTTCAAGCGCCAAGCAAAGCAGCTAAGTATTTTCTAAAATTAGATTTATTTAATAAAACTGCTGGTTTTTTGGATAAAGAGAATAAATTTTCTAATCCTATTTTGTTCAAAATATTATAAAAAGAATTTTAATAAAAAACCTAAGCTATATTGAAAAATAATTACAGATTTTAAGATGTTAAATAATAAAACAGTTGCTGTTGTTGTTCCAGCTTATAATGAAGAAAAGCAAATTGCTGCTGTGATTGAAACTATGCCAGATTTTGTGGATAGGATTGTTATTGTGAACGATTTTTCTAAAGACAGCACAGCAGAAGTCGTTGAAAAATATATAGAAAAAGAAAAGGCACTTGGCTTGTCTTTCCCTTTAAAAAACAGAGCAAAAGCCATTGAATTAACAAAATATAATCGTGCCGAGCTAGTTCTTCAAGAGCAAAATGAAATTGAAATTGATTTCTTTACCAAATTTGAAGTTGCCGCAGAAGAAGAAGAACAATCACGCATTGTGCTTATAAACCATTTGCAAAATGGCGGAGTGGGCGCCGCTATATCAACGGGTTATAAATGGTGCAAAGATAATAATATTGATTGCACTGCTGTTATGGCGGGCGATGGGCAAATGGATCCAGCGGAATTAGAAAGTATTTGTAAACCCGTAGTTTTCGAGGGAGTTGATTACGTTAAAGGAAATCGTTTAATCCACAGAAGCGCCCTGCTTGTGATTCCAAAAGTGCGCTATCTTGGAAATTCCATTCTTTCTATTCTAACAAAGATTGCATCTGGCTATTGGCACGTTTCGGACACTCAGACTGGGTATACTGCAATTTCAAACAGTGCTTTGAATGCTATTCGTATTCACGAGATTTATAAAAGCTACGGTATGCCGAACGATGTTTTAGTCAAGCTAAACATTGCAATGTGTTCTTTGAAAGAAATACCCATTAAGCCCGTCTATGATGTAGGTGAAAAGTCGAAAATGAAAATAAAAAAGGTAATACCAACGGTTTCTATGCTTCTACTTCGTTCATTTTTCAAAAGGCTATGGCTAAAATACCTTTTTCGCGATTTTCATCCGCTTTTCTTGCTTTACCATTTAGCATTAATTTTATTCTTTTTTGCTATTCCACTTGGGATAAATATTTTAGGGGCTTTTATAATAGACGGGCAAATAGTTACAAATCAATCGCTTATGATTTTTGTTTTCCTTATGACAAGCGCCTTCCAATCCCTCCTTTTTGCGATGTGGATGGATATTCAAGACAATGAAAGACTATATAAGTAGCCCCGCTTAAAGTTTTCCTTGTTTTTAACCTTTTCGCGCCCTAATTAAAAGTATTTTATGACAGTTTTTGTTGATGAAAATATTCCTTATCTTTCCGATACGCTGAGAAGCGTTGCCAATGTAATTTCATTTGATTTCAAAAAATTAAGCCAAAATGAATTAATTCAAAATAAATGCGAATATTTATTTGTTCGTTCTACTATTAAAGTAGATTCAGATTTGCTAAGCGGAACTGCTGTGAAATTTGTTGGAACATCTACCGCTGGAACGGATCACATTGACTTCAACTATTTAAAAAGAAATAATATAGCTTTTGAGTCCGCGCCCGGCTCAAATGCAAATTCTGTTGCCGAATATGTGATTTTTGCTGTTTTGCATTGGCTTGAAGTAAAAAAGCTCTCTCCCAATCAAAAAACTATTGGTATAGTGGGTTATGGGAATATTGGGAAATTAGTTGCAAGGCACGCGGCACAAATTTTTCCAAAATTAGAAATTCTTATAAACGACCCACCTTTGAAAGATGCAGCATTTCCTTTTCCAAATTATTTAAAATATTGCGAATTAGATGAGCTTATTCAAAGAAGTGATGTAATTACAAACCACGTTCCGAAAGTAAGCAGCGGGAAATATCCAACTATAATGCTTTTCAATAAAAATAATTTAGCAGACATTAAAAACGGTGGTTTATTTATTCACTCCTCTCGAGGCGGGGTTGCCTCTGAATCTGCACTTTTAGAAGCTAAATCTAATAAGGATTTAATGCTTGTTAGCGATGTTTGGGAAAATGAGCCGCAAACTAATTTCGAGCTTCTTTTGCAATCTGAAATCGCTACTCCACACGTTGCGGGGCATTCTTGGAACGGGAAAATTCGCGGCTCAGTTATGATGCTCAAGCATTTTGAAAAGCATTCCGGTATTTCTATTCCTCTTTCCGACATTCCGCAAGAACTTTTCGAGCAAATAGAAAAGTATAATTTTTCAGCACCTTCAAAATCGTCCTCAAGTCAATATAGCGCTTCCCAACTTTACGAAATCTTAAAAGAAAAAAGGCAAATACTTTCGGACAGTGACGAGCTTAAGGCAACAGGCAATCTGAGCGTTGAAGAGCGAACCGCAAAATTTATTCAATTCAGAAAAAATTACCCAAAACGCTTTGAAACTTTGGGAGTTTAATGCTTAAATTATTTAAAAATATTATACTTGGGCTACTCATATTCTTTGTTACTCTTACATTAGCAATTTTTATTTTATTTCAAATTCACTCCTTTCGCTCTTGGCTTCTTGATTACGGCATTGGCTTTGCGCAAAAAGAGCTAAACGCAAAAATCGAAATTGATGATTTTCGTTTGAAATTATTTTCTGGTGTTGAGGTAAATAATTTTAGGCTGCTACTCGAAAAAGACACGATTATAAAAGCTGAAAAGCTTGCTCTTGATTATAATATTTTCGATTTCATTCGAGGAAATTTGAATATTTCTCTTCTGTCCCTTGAAAATACAAGTTTGAAACTTAGTCGCTCAAATACTGACAGCGTTTGGAATTATGAGAAAATTGCAAAACCCTCCCCGCGCCCGGCAGTTGAAGACACAAGCGAAGCCGCTGCTGATTTTGCAATGAAAGTTAAATACCTCGCTATAAAAGGACTTAACCTTATTTACTGCGATAGCCTTTCTATGCAAGAAAATAATAGCATTTTAACAAATGCAAACATAAAAAACCTAAATTTAGAAGCTTCCGCCTATATAGATTTAGCAAAAAACACTGCAGCGCTTAATTTAATCAATTTGAAGCTCGAAGAAAAGAATTTTAATTATAAGTTGGAAAAGTTGAAACTTCTTGCTTTTATTAAAGATAACACTCTTGAACTAAAAGATTTTAAGCTGTCAACAAATGATATAAATTTATCGGCAAATTCAGAAATTCAAAATTTTCCTTTATTTTCTGCTGATAGCAACTTTTTACAGAACGCGAAAATCAGTGATTTTCATTTGAAAATTAATTCTTCTGATTTTGAGAGTTTTAAAAGCAAATTCAAGTTCGATTTTTTGCCAAGTTTTGATAAATTTGATTTATCTTTAAACGCAAGCGGAAGTATAAACGATATAAATATAAACAAGTTAAAGTTTGCAAACAAGTCTTCGAAAATAAATTTTAATGGAAAAATACAAAATATTCTCGATATAGGAAATTTTTCATATTCTGGCAATTTAACTGAGAGCATTGTAAATTTAAATGACCTGCACCCCGTCCCAATCCCAGATAAAGTAGAGATTTTAGAAAATATCGAGCAAGTATATTTGCAAAGTGCTAAGGTTTTTGGGACGGAGCATAGTCTTGATGCGGATCTTGTTCTTTCTACAAAGATCGGAAATTTAAGTGGGAATCTGAGCTTAACTTTTGCTCCGCATTTTTCATACAGAGGAAATATTAGTTTTAATAAACTTAATTTGGCAAGTCTTTTAAAAAACAAAGATTTAAAAAGCTCTTTAAATGGCAATGTAAAATTAACAGGTAGCGGAGAGCATCTTGACAATCTCTCTGCATCGCTTGAGCTTAAGCTTAAACAATCTGAAATATTCAACTTGCCAATTCATCAGTTTTTTTCTAATATCAAAATTCAAAAACCTTCATTAATTATAGTAGACACGCTTTTTGCTGGCTTTGAGCAAAGTGCCAAGCTGATAGATGAATTTGATACTCCAAAAGTCCCGTTTTTCAGTTTTAAAGGCTGGCTCGATTTGAATGATTTTAATAATCCTCATTACTTGGCACAGGTTCTGTTTGACGATTTGAATATTGCTAAATACTTGGGAAATGACGAGCTTCCAACTCGCTTAGACGCTTCGATAAAAGCTGAGGCAAGCGGCTGGAATCTTGACGACTTGCAAGCTGAAGCCAAGGTTGATATTGGAGATTGCGAGTTCAAAGATAAATCGCTAATGCCTTTTTCCGTTGGATTGAAATTCGAGAAAGATACTAATGAATTTCGGCAAATTTCAATAAATTCTGCTTTGTTCGATATAAAGGCAAGCGGCCAATTCGATTTTAACTCTATTATTTCAATCATATCGCTTCAAGGCACTTATCTTGCCGATTTTTTTATCGATAAATTTGTAATGTTTGAAGAAAATAAGCCTGCTCAGAATCAAGAAAAAGATGCAGTAAAAGTTCCAAATTTTTTGCCAGCTAAACTAAGCGTTTCTTCACAAATAAAAGATTTTACGATTATCAACACATTTCTTGATGATATAAGATTAAGATCCAAGGTGGATATTCAATTTTGCTTAGACGTAAGCGAGCAAAATTCCAAAATATTAATTGATTCTATTGATATTTACAATTTTAAATTAGAATCTAAAGACTTGGAGCTAAGTGCTTGGGATTTAAAAGCTAAGGGCGAGCTAAACTTATCAATTAAAGATTCGGCAGTCAAGGTTTCAAAATTTGAACTTTTTGCAGAAGACAAAACGCAAATTGTAATTAACGACAATTTAATTAAAAGTCCAAAAGTTTTCCTCAGCTTGAAAGAAGATAAGCTATTGGCGCAAATTGCTGCTAACTATAATAATATGATAGATATAAGCAGTTCTGGATCTATTGATTTTTTTGATGATTATTTTGATATTCACCTTAATGATTTTAATCTGACTTACCTCGATACCCTTTCTTGGGCAAATGAAAAGGCGATTGAAATTCTTTTATCAAAAAATGAAATTGAAGTAAAATCATTAGATTTGAAAAGAGAAAATGCCGAAAATATCAGAATTTCAGGGATATATAAATTTGAATCGCTTGATAATATAAAAATTGACATAGAAAATTTTCCTTTAAGCACAATCGGAGTTTTTGCTCCAGAACAAAAGGAGCTTTTTACCGAAATGATTGCCGGTAGCATCTCTAAGCTTTCTATTGCGCTCAGTGGAGATACTCGCAGCCCGTTCGCATCTTTGGATTTAAAAAGCGATCCAATTTTATTTTATAAAGACAGCTTAGGCATTATTAGTGCAAATTTAACAAATAAGAACGCGCTTTTACAAGGAGATATCCAACTCAATCAAGCCCAAAATGGAAATTTGAAAAACATTTTCCTTGCAACAATCCACTCTTTGCCTTTGGATATAGCTCTTGAAGATGTAAAAGAGCGTTTTCACAATAGAAACGCAATAAGCATTTCTGCTGAAAGTAAGCAGTTTCCTTTGAGCATTCTTTCTGGCTTTATACCTGCTATCAAAAGTCCTGTTGGCTCAATAGATTTGGATTTAAAAGCATCTGGCTTTTCCTTTACTGAACTGAATTATTTGGGAAAGATTAAAATTAATCCAAGTTCTTTTTTGTTAGAAGCAAATAATATGTTTTATAGTGCGGAAGGTGATATTTCAATCGACTATAAAAGCATAAATATAGACCAAATTCTATTGAAAAACAACCCAAAAGATATGCGGAATGGCGCTGCAACTATAACAGGCTATCTGAACCATAAAGATTTCAATATTAATGACTTTAGTATTGCAGTTAAATCTAAAGGAATTCGACTTTTAAGCAATGCTTCACAACGCTCAATGCCAACGCTTTATGGTGATTTCGACATTGCAACAGAAAAGGATTCGATTGTTTTTTCTGGCACTATGCAAAAGCCATTTTTAACCGGCTTTGCAAGCATTTTATATGCAAACCTAATTATGCCTACATTAGAAACCAATCAAATGGTTGAGGCAAATGTTCGTTATGAATATGTAGGCTCAAATCTAAGAATTCGCTCCGTTAATTTTGAAGAAGCTGATAAAAAGCCGGATTATATTGAGAAAGAAACCGATTTTGTTAATCTAATGAATTACGATTTGCTTGTCAAGTTTTTTGGAAAAATGTTTTTGAAAATGGAGCTTGGCGGGATTGGACAAGTTATTGCTGAAATTGGAGTAAAAGACAGGAGCAAACCATTGCGCATTGAAATGCCTTCAAACGAAGCTCCAAAGCTCTATGACGACATTGTAATTCAAGAAAACTCCTCGCTCAGCTTTATTGGGAAAAATTTTGATATTTCCGGAACTATATCTTTTCCCTCTGGTTCAATAAGCAATCCCGGACTTGATTTAAAAGCTATTTATAACGGGAAAAGTTATCTTGACAACGTTCAGCGCGATTTCACGGTCTATCTCTATTTAACTGGAACAAAGGATTACCCAAACGTGAAATTCGATTACGTTATCGATAACGTTTCTGCTGTTGGTGATTCTACTACAATTAGCGAAGATGCTCTGTTTTTGCTGTTGGTGGGCAGAACAAAGCACGAGCTTAGCTCAGGCGCCCAGGGACAAGGGAACTTAATCTCGGAAAGTGTTAGCTCAGGTGCTTCTGCTCTTTTCTCAAAATACTTTACAGAAATTCTTTCAAACACTCCTTTAAACATACAAAGTGCTGACCTTGATCTGTCGGGTGGCTCTTTCGAGCAGGCAAGAATTAAACTGACCGGACGGCTTTTTGGGAATGTTTACTGGCGGGTAGGCGGAACTGTTGCGGATTTAACGAATAATAACGAAGTCAGCATCGATATGCCGCTCCCGATTGTGCTTCACCCAGAGCTTTTTAATAATATCATTATTCAGCTCACAAAATCCACAAACACAGCTACTATATACAATCGTTCTCAAAAAGATTGGGAACTTAAATTAAAGTTTGGGGGCAGTTGGTAAAAGTATTTTTATTTTTATGTGAAAAAAATAATTGAGATAAATAAAAAATAGGAAAAAACAAATGAAAACAAAACTACGAACTGACATAAGGATAAAAGACATCTGCGAAGGCTTTGTATATAGTGAATTGGAGGGAGCAGGCTTATTTGGTTTGGCGGGAACTTTGACTATACAGCCCGAATACCAGCGAAATTATATTTATGCAGCCGGGAGGCGTGATGTTGCCGTCATCAATTCCATTTTAAAAAGCTACCCCATTGGCTTGATTTACTTTAATAAAGTAGATGACAAAAATTTTGAAGTATTAGACGGGCAGCAGCGCATTACAAGTATTGGTCGTTTTGTAACGAATAGATTTGCAATAAGAGACGAAAACGGAATGCAGCAATATTTTAGCGCCCTTGCTTCCGATAAACAGGATTTGATTTTACAAACCAAGCTGCTAATCTACGAGTGCGAGGGAACGGAGAGCGAAATAAAAGAATGGTTCAAAACTGTAAATATAGCCGGAGTGCCGCTCAAAGACCAAGAGCTTTTAAACGCTGTGTATTCTGGCCCTTTTGTAACAGTTGCAAAAGAAGAATTTAGCAATAGCCAAAACGCAAATATTCAAATGTGGACTGCGTATATTGCTGGCTCGGTCAATCGTCAAGATTTTTTAGAGTGTGCATTGCGTTGGGTTAGCAAAGGGAACATCAACGATTATATGAGCCGCCATCGTTACGATGACAATATAAATGAACTCAAAGCATATTTCAATAGCGTTATTGATTGGATTTCCGCAGTTTTTAAAGATGTTAAACCAGAAATGCGTGGCTTGGAATGGGGCAAGTTTTATGAAAAACACAAAAAGCAGCCGTTCGATCGGCAAGAAGTATCGGCAAAAGTAGAAGCTCTTTATGAAGATCCTTATGTTAGAAACAAAAGAGGGATTTTTGAATATATTTTAGATGGTTCAAACAAAGCGAAATTACTGAATGTTCGCGTTTTTGACGAGGCAACAAAAAGATCTGTTTATGCAAAGCAAACAAGGGAAGCCCAGGAAAAGGGCATTTCTAATTGTCCTTTGTGTGCCATTGGACACGATGCCAACAAGACGAAAATTTGGAGTAGGCAAGAGATGGAAGCCGACCACGTAACAGCTTGGAGCAAAGGTGGGTCAAGCGACATAGCAAATTGCGAGATGCTATGCGTAACTCATAATCGGGCAAAAGGGAATAAATAACGCGATGAAAAAAATCCCCCGCCAGCGTGGGACAAGCCTATATTGTCTGAACCTTGATTTTCTTGATTGAAGGATTGCTTGATTTTTAGATGGACTCCAGCTTTGAGGTGGAGTCCATCTTTTTTTCTGTTCTACCC
>JAAYJM010000082.1 GCA_012522895.1 Ignavibacteria bacterium | reverse complement strand
TTATCTTCAAGCACCCAAGAAGCTTCACCAGTGAGAGTGCCCATTTTCGCTCCTCTTTCTCCAATTTCATAATAAAGCACGGAATCAACTCCAAATTTTTGAAATTTTGGAACGATACCAAGTGCAATAATTCTAACATTATTAATTTTTTTCTTTTTAGTTAAAAGATGCCAAGCGGCGCCAAGCATTGAACCGTTTTTGTTGTGAATAAAGCATTGGTTTATGTCTGGGAGCGCGAGTGCAAAGCCAGCGACTTCACCTTTTACTTCTGCAATTATGGTAAGAGTTGGGTCTGCGATAGTTTTTAAATCTTTGGCAATAAAATCCATTTCGGCTTCTGTCCATTTTACAAAGCCCCAGTTCGGCACCCAAGCTGCGTTGTAAATGTCTTTAAAGCTATCAATATCTTTTTTTAGCTGCTTTTTATCTTTAAAATTCACTTCACGAATTGTTACATCATAGCGCTTGCGAACAATTTCTTGCATTCGCAAAAGTTTTTCAGATTGAAATTTTCCAGTAATTAATTGATAAGCGTAAATATCTTTTGCTTTCTCAAATCCCTGTCCCTCAATTAAATCAATATAATACTTTGGGTTATAGGTCATCATAACGGATGGCGGCGAATCGAAGCCATCTATCAAAAGCCCAATTTCATCGTTCATTGAGGGATTTTCCGGTCCTCTCATTCTGTCCATACCTTTTTTTCTTAACCAATCTGCCGCAGCATCGAAAAGCGCTTTAGCCACTTCATTGTTATTGATACTTTCAAAAAAGCCAAAGAAACCAACTTTATCATTATGAGTTTTGTTGTGATTATAATTCACTATTGCAGCAATCCTCCCAACTATCTCGCCATTTGCTTCGGCAATGAAAAACTTAATTTCTGAGTGCAAATAAAATGGATTTTTTTGAACGTCAAGCAGTTGTTTGCGCTCTGATTTTAGTGGTGGCACCCAATTTTTATCGTCTTTATAAAAATTCCATTGGCTGTTTATAAACTTTTTTAAACCAGATTTGCCTTCAAGAGGCATAATTTTTACATTCATAATTTTTATGTTAATTTTTTAATAATAGCTTCATATTCGGGAAATTGCTTTAACAGCTCCTCTTTTTCAGCAAGCTCAAAATCTTCATACTCAAAGCCAGGAGCAACGGTACATCCAAGCAAAGAAAAGGAATCTTTTTCCCTTGGGTAAGCTGCGAGCCAGGAATTTGCTGGAATTACGCAGCTAAACATTTCATTATTTTCTAAATCCCTGCCCAATTTGAATTTAAGGAATTCGCCGTTCTCTCTCAGAGCAAGCACAATTAAAGAGCTGCCTTCAAAAAAATGCCACTGTTCATCAGATTTGATGCGGTGAAATTTAGAAATATCGCTGCTTTTTAATAAGTAGTAAATAAATGTAGAATAGCAGTGGTCGGATTGGAAATCATTAGGCAGAGCGTCTTTTTTTATTACTCCTTTACTTCTATACGTTTCTTTGAAATAACCTCCTTCACTGTGAGGACTTAATTCAAGCCGCTTAATATAATAGTCTGCACTTTTCATCATTTTTTTCATATTAAAATACAAATATAATATTTTTATAGAAATTAATAAAAAATAATAGAAATAAAAAAAGGGGCACAAAGCCCCCTGGGTGTTTTCTCAATTCTACCCTTTTATCGCATTAATACTAATTTCAATCCTTTTTAGTATTCTGTATTTAAAGTTAAGCCTTTTTTCAAGGAATTTCTCCCTTTTATACAATACGATTTAAGAGTAAAATCGTTACAATTTTATTTTTGTCGTTTTAAAATTATAGAATCATTTTCGCAATCAATAGAAAGTAATTGAGAAAATTTAAAAAAGCTTTGCGATTTCCAAATCCAAAGGAGTTGTGATTTTAATATTTCGTTCTTCCCCTTCAATTACTTGGACTTTATACCCGGCTTGCTCGACAATATAACTGTCATCTGTTGCCAGAGTGTTATCATTCATCTTTTCATAAGAATCAAAAATAATATCTTTTTTAAAAGCTTGAGGCGTTTGAATTAGAACTAATGAGTTTCTATTAATTGTATTCGAGACAGTCATCTCTTCATTTACTTGCTTCACCGTGTCTTTTGGCTTTATGCCCGGTATGGCAGCGCCGTGCTTAGCTACGCTTTCTATTAGCTCGTTAAGGAGCTTTTGACTTGTAAAACAGCGAACGGCATCGTGAATCAAAATATAATCTGAACTCCTTGCAATATCAGTATTTAAGGCATTAAATACAGAATTATGCCGATGCTCTCCTCCTTTGACAATAGATTGAATTTTTTTAAAATCAAAAGGTGCAAGCATTTCTCGGAAATGTGAAATCCAATCTTCATTCATAGAAATTATAATTGAATTTATGTTTTCATTTTGCTCAAAAATTGAAATTGTGCGAATAATGATTGGAATTCCTTTTAACTCAATAAATTGCTTGGGAAGCTCGGAATTGAACCTCTTCCCTACTCCACCGGCTACGATTATTGCAACACAGTTCATACGATTACTTTAATTCTGAATTATACAATATGCCGTTCATATAAATTTGTGGGACAACAAGCCCGCACTTTACAAAACGCAATTTGACGCCAGCTTCCCAAAACATATCGCTTGTTCGCTTGTGAGACTCCTCCCACTGCCCGTTTGTATTTTCGTTGTAAAAATCCTGTCCCTCCTTGTGGTAAATGACCTCGGATATTCCAGTTTGAATAATCCCACGAGCGCAATCGCAACAAGACAGCCAAGGCACATACAATTTGCATCCTTTCAGCGTAGTTCCACGGCGAGCCGCATTGTATATTGCATTTCTTTCAGCGTGCTCGATCCAAAAGTATTTTTCTCCTTTTTCACGCGAGAGCCGTTTGCCCGATTCGTCTTTTTCTATCAATCGCGGGAGAGAATTATATCCAGTCGATACAAGCACATTGTCGCTATCCACAATCACAGAGCCAACGTGTGTATGCTCGTCCTTGCTTCTCATCCCAACAAGATAACACATTGTGATATATAATTCGTCCCAGCTCGGTCTTTCCATTTTTTCCTCATTTTTATATTTGATTCATTGGATTTTCTCATCATTCTAAATACCTACAAAAATAATGCCAATCAAAGAGCAGCAGAAAACACAGAATCTAAAATCCCCCCAGCCCCCTTTTTCAAAGGGGGAGAATTCTTTTTAGGGGGAAACATAGAACAGTCCTATCTCCCCCGCCAGCGGGGGCTGGGGGTGGAAAAAAAACTTTGAGAAAATCCCCCCGACCCCCTTTTTCAAAGGGGGAGAGTTCTTTTTAGTAGAAAACACAGAACAGTCCTATCTCCCCCGCCAGTGGGGGCTGGGGGCGGAAAAAAAACTTTGAGAAAATCCCCCCAGCCCCCTTTTTCAAAGGGGAAGAATTCTTTTTAGGGGGAAACATAGAACAGTCCTATCTCCCCCGCCAGCGGGGGCTGGGGGTGGAAAAAAAACTTTGAGAAAATCCCCCC
>JAAYJM010000081.1 GCA_012522895.1 Ignavibacteria bacterium | reverse complement strand
TAATAGAAACTTTTAAAAATAAATTAAAATTAAAAGGTTTTTTTGTAAATATCAGGGAGGACTCTGAAAAAAATAAAAAAGCTATTGAAATCACTTATGCTTATCTAATTCAGTTTATACTATATAAAACTCTTGTAGATAATTGTTTTGCTGGCTTTGATGAGGATTGGATTGAAAGGTTAAAAAGCATCGATAAAGCTTTAAAATCAGAAATTTATGGCGATATATTAAATAAAATTGTTGCGATAAGTGACAAAATATCCGACAAAGTATATAAAAAATTCAGCGATGAGCAATTGCTTATTAATGATAGATTAAGAGAAATACTTCAAAAACCAAAGCAGCTTATTGAAGATATTTCTGCTTGGTTAGATATTCTTTTATTTATTAGTCGTTACAATTTTGCAAATGTCCAAAACGAAATATTTGGTTACGTTTATGAAAACTACCTAAAAGATCTATACCTTGACGAAAGCAAAGGGCAGTATTTCACCGACCCCGAAGTGGCAGACTTCATGCTTACTGAAATGGGCTTTAATAAAGAAGAAATTAAAAAACGTTACGAAAACGATAAATCAAGCATATCTATAATTGACCCATCTTGTGGAAGCGGGACTTTCCTCTATAACGCCACTGCTCGCGTAGTCGATTCATTTTACGATGGAACAAGGAAAACTGCTAATGAAACAGAGGACATTATTAATGATAATATTTTTGGCTTAGACATATCTGAATTTCCTTTGTATCTTGCTGAGATGAATATTCTAATGCGAATGCTCCCGGTAATAATCGGGAAGGAGCATAACAACCCATATAAAGATAAAATTCGCGTTTTCAAGACAAAAGATAGCATAGCGGAATTTCTTGATACATCAATAAGAAATACGCTTACTGATATAAATCAGGAAATTGCACAAAAGGGTGCCGCTCAGTTAAGTTTGTTTTCAGATGCTTTGGAGCTGGGATACGATAGTTTTATGAGGGACAAGCGTAACCTTAACATTTTAAAAGAGAGCGTTGAGATAAACGAGCAAATTCCCCGCCGCAAATTTGACTATGTTGTTGGGAATCCTCCTTATGTTGGCTACAACGAATGTGCGAGGCAGGGGCTACTTACTTTTCAGTTTATAAAAGAGAATAAAATTAAATTAAGCGATATTTATGGAATAAACCTGCATAGTGTAAAAAACAATGCAAAAAAATATAGACCTAATCCAAATTTATACGCTTTCTTTATTTGTTTAGGTTTAGCATTGCTTAAAGATAATGGGATAATTTCATTTATTATTCCGCAAACTTTACTAACTGCCGGTGATTTAGATGTCATTAGATATTATTTATCGAAATTTGTAACAATTAATAAAATTGTGATTTTTGAGAATAAAATGTTTGTTGGACGTGGGTTAAATCAAAAAAAGAGTATTCCTACTTCAAGTTTAGTATTTTTTGTAAAAAAAGAAGCACCTAATTATTCGCATTCAGTAGAGGTTGTTAAATACTTAAAAAAAGATGTAAATGCAAAAATCTGTATTAAGGATATAAAAAAGAGAAAAAATTGTGAAATATTAAGAATTAAACAAACTAAGCTGCATAAGTATTATGATAATTGGAATTTATTAAGATTAAGAAAACATCAGTTATCTTTTTTTGAAAATTATAAAAAGAATGAAAATATTAGCATTTACTATCAACATAGCTTATCTGAAAATATTTTTAATTCAAAATTTATTTTTGATGGTGGTTATAGTATTAATGAAAAAGAACGACTGTATATAGAGCCAGATACAGATTATTATATTTATCCGAAATTTCAATATCCCTCTTTTACTAAAATTATTCCCAATGGGTATTGGCTAAATCATAGAAATCAAGAACAAACTCATTATATTGGATTAAGGCAGGGCAACCAGTCGTATCTTTTATTAGATTCAAAATATAAAATTGTATGGTCATATACAAACTTAAAGCATTTTTATTTTACTGATAAACCAATAATTTGGGCAAGAAATCAATTCAATGCTATCGGTTCGGACAACAAAAAAGAATTGTTATATCTATATAGTTTGCTTAATTCAAAAATCAATATTTTTTTACTAAAAAGTTATTTAATGAGTGAAAATGAGAAATCTTTTCTTGTTTCTATTTCATCAGTTAAAAAATTTATAAAAGTTCCCTTAATCACAGAAAGGAATTTGGCTATCAAACAGGAAATTATTTCAAAAGCAGAAGAAATGATAGATCTTGAATTGCAACAGCTTTCCGAGTTTGTTGATTTTTCTAATGTTTTGCTGCAAAAGTTTGATAAAATAAAGATAGAAAAAGGCTTTCTTTCTATTCAGCACAAGGAAAGTGAAGTAAAATGCCCAATCCTTAAAAATAATAAATTAATCGAAAGAAGTATAAATGATGAGTATGTTAACAATTCAGAATTTACCAGCGGATTTATAAGCGATTTAAAGCAAATTTCAGTTTTTGATCCCGAGTATCAGCAAGAAATAAAAAGATACATTGACGACCTCGTGTTTGCCCTCTATTTTAATATTGAATTGGAGCTTTTTGGTTTTGAGAACAGAAAAGCAGTAAAAGAAAAATGCAGCAAGAGCTCATATTATATGCTAATAGAAAACTAAGTATTTATTAACTATTTATGCAAGTGCTTATTAGCAGTGCAAAGCACTGTTTGCGCAAATTTCATCAAATTTTTTAATAAGCAAAGATGCTTGTTCTACTAATTTTGGATAAGCTAATCATACTTACTTTTTTATTATTGTGAAATTTTTAAACCGATAATTCCTACAATAATAAAAAAAACAGAAATCAGCCGCCCTATGCTTGTGGAATCTCCAAAAAGGAAAATGCCTGCTAAAAGAGTGCCAACCGCACCGATTCCAGTCCAAACAGCGTAGGCAGTTCCTATTGAAATTGTAAGCTGAGCAAGCCAAAGGAAGAAGCCGCTTATTGCCATAGAGATAGCCGCCAAAACTATTCCGGTTAATCTATATTGGGGAGCTTGTGAGAGCTTTAAACTCAGGGGCCATCCGATTTCAAAAATTCCAGCTATAAATAAATAAAGCCATCCCATTCTATATTGCGCTAATTTTTCAAGTTAATAATTGTGAATACAACACCAAAAATCGTCATTAATTGTGTTGCAATCGTTAAAGAAGTAGTAAAAATCTCAAAGAAAGTGATTTCTGGCTCAGGAGGGACGAGAATATAATCGCCAGATTCGATTTGATAATTCATTTTTTTTGCTAAAAATTGCTGCCCTTTGGATTTCACAATAAATGTCTCATCGTCATCGGCACGAAATCCAAATCCTCCAGCTTGTTTAATGTAATCCATGTAATTGAAATTTGGATTGTAAGTAATCATTCCGGGATTATTTACACGCCCTTGCACATTAACAAAATCTCTTTCTTTTGGAACGAAAATAGAGTCTTTGTTTAGTATTAAAATGTTTTCCGATGAGCCTTCATCTTCTAAAATATTCTTAAAATTAATAGCCATCACCCCTCGCTGCTCTGCCACGCGGGCTTCAAAGTAACGTCTTTCGTTTTTCGACATTTCAGACATAGGGATTCTTCTTAATCGCTCCATTTCCTTGTCTTCGACCTCCAGTTCTTGTTGACGCACAAGCACCGCACTTTCAATTCCAGCATCTTCTTTAAAGCCGCCAGCCCACTGAAGAACTGTGCTTAAACGAACTTCGTTTTCGTTTATTGCATAAAGCCCCGGAAATTTCACCTCACCATAAATTGCAACGTAAAAATCTTTTTTCCAATCTGGAATTTTGCGAATATAAACTCTATCGCCAGATTGAAGCGGAAAATCATTTGGGAGCTTCTCGCCCGAGTAAAGTCTTTCTCTCCATTCCCTTAAATCTAAAAAAGATCGATTGACAATTTTGCCGTCTTTGGAAAAGCGAGCAAATTCAACAGAATCCAAATAAGATGATTCTAAAAAGCCGTAGCCAAATTTTAAAAGCGTGGAAAGGGAATCGCCATTCGTGTATTCATAAGAGCCTTTTTGAGGCACCTCGCCATAAAGCTCTATTTTTTCTGTCTCCATTTTTGGAAATACTAAAATATGATCTCCCCCTAAGACTTTGGGGTTTGCGTCTTTATCGGCTAAAGCGAAAAAGCGCATCATATCTGCAAAAATTGATTTTTCTTGATTATCACGCAATATTTTGATTGAGCGAATGGAAGCGTTTTCGCTAAATCCACCCGCTTTTTCTATGACTTCCGAAACTCTATCTACCGCTGTGGCTGGGACAATCGAGGGTTTTCTAACCGCTCCACTTACTATAACTTTAAATTCGCGCATTTTGCTTAAACTTGCAAAACAATCGTCAACTTTTAAGTATTTACGAACTAAATCAGCAATTTTCTCCCTTGCCTCAGTCAAGGATGAGTTTCTTAAATCTATTGAGCCAATGCCCGGAATGATAATTGAGCCATCTGGAGAAATAATTGCTTCAACTGTTTTCGGTTTTGCCGATAAAATTGAAATAGTTAAAATATCGTTTGGGCCTAAAATATATTCATCTGGGTCGATTTCCTGCTCGAGCAATCCCGAGGACTGCTTGACTAAGTGTTGTGAAACCTCAAATGCAACGGTATCAATTTCTCCTTTTTTTGCACCTGTTATATTGGAATAATCAATTTGCGAATTGCTTTGCGCACTCGCTAAAAAGATGAAAAGCAATAGTGAAAAGAAAAATTGATTTTTCATTGAACTTGTTTTATTTATAAAACACATAATAGTT
>JAAYJM010000080.1 GCA_012522895.1 Ignavibacteria bacterium | reverse complement strand
GCTTATAGTTTCCTGTTCCACGCAAAGCTCAGCGCCAAAGCCAGTGCGGTCGGGCAGGAGTATGCCCCGAATTACAGATAGCAGAAGAGGTAGAGCAGCCCCCATCAATAGAGAAGCAGAAAGAAAGCAAAGCCAAGCAGCTCAAAAGGAAAAAACGACAGCAAACGAAGAAGAGCTTGCTGCCCTCAGTAAAAGGTATTCAGATACTACCATAGTTGAGCTAAGCTCGCAATTCACTGAAAAAAGCTTGGAAATTGTTAAAAAATTTGACAGCGCTATTGAAAGATTTGATAACGAGCTTTATAAAGAAGCCTGTCCAGAATTTTCCGCTTTAGCTGGGACTTTCAATAGAAAAGATTCTCTTTATTTTGAAGCTGAATTTTATATTTGCGAATGCTTAATAGTAAATGATAAATTAGACGAGGCTGAGGGAAGGCTACTTAAGTTGGCTTCTGATCTATATTGCACAGCAGTGATTTTAGAAAAATCCCTTCTCCGAATTGGGCATATTTATTGCGCAAAAGGCAACGTAGTGAAAGCAAATTATTATTTTGATCAGCTAAAAAGATTGAACGGCGATTCGTTTTTAATTCCTTATGCAAATTGCGAAGGTTTTTAACTATTGATGATGAAAATTTTAGACCTTTACGTTTTAAGAAACATTTTCTTTACTTTTATTTTCAGCATTGTCGCGCTTTGCACAATTTTCCTTATAGTCAATTTAACGGAAAATTTAGATAAGTTTTTAGATTTAAACACACCCTTTCCTATTGTAGTCGAATACTACGCTCAGACCTTGCCTGATGTAATAAAACTTCTAACTCCCGTTGCAATGCTCGTTTCTATGCTTTTCACTATTGGCGGGCTTTCCAATAAAAATGAAATAACTGCGATGAAAACCGGAACTATGAGTCTTTATCGGATTATGCTCCCTTTGGTTATTTTTGGCTTGTTCATTAGCTTTATTCAACTTTATTTCAATGGATGGATTGTTCCGAAATCGAATGAAAATAAATTTTCAATCGAGCAGAAATATTTGAATAAGGAAATTGGGGGAAGTTTATTCAATCTATATTTTCGCGATAATCCATTGAAAAATATTGCGATGAGGTATTATGATCCAATTGAAAAAACTGCATTTGCGATTTCAATAGAAGAATTTTCTTCGGAAAACAAACCGCGTCTGCTTTCTCGGATAGATGCCCAAAAGATGGCTTGGGACTCCGCTCGGAACAGCTGGAAATTAATTGACGCAATTTATAGAGATTTCACTAATAGCCATATTTCACAAATAAGGAAAGACACAAGCCATATTGAGCTATTGACAAGTCATAGCCAAATTGCTAAAATAAAGAAATTGCCAGACGAAATGTCTTTCGATGAATTTAAGGAATACATTGCTTTGATGCAGCGAAGCGGGCGCGATGTTCGAAAGCAAATGATTGAATACTACGCAAATTATGCCTTTCCTTTTGCAAATTTTATTGTAGTGCTGTTCGCAGTTCCATTTGCTTCTGTTCGTCGGCGTGGGGGAATTGCAGTTCAAATTTCAGCTGCTTTAGCTGTTTCTTTTATTTATCTTGTTTTTACAAAGCTAAGTCAAACGATAGGGCTTGCATCAAGCATTAATCCTGTTTTCATCGCTTGGTTTGCAAACAGTTTCTTTTTTATAGTTGGCATCGCAGTCATTTTCAAAACAAAAACTTAAAGGCAATTTTGTTTGAACCTTGATTGAAAGGATTGAAGGATTACTTGATTTTTTTGGATCTTTCTGAACCCGCAATCAAGAAAGATCTTTGTTTAAATATTGATAGCATAAGGACTTATCCCCCGCTGGCGGGGAAAGGGGGTGGATCTTTCAATTCTTTGTCCGAACCATATTTTTACTAATTTTTATAATTTAATCCCTGGCGGGATAAACACGGTCAAGGTTTTCCGTTTTCTACAATAATTTAATTCCTACGGAATATCTTTCCTTCAAAGAAAAATCACCACTTAAATATATTAACTTCATCGACATAGACAGTTTTTTTAAGTCGGAAAAGCGAGAGGATAATAGCTAAGCCAACCGCAGCCTCGGCTGCCGCAAGAGCCATAATAAAGAAAACGAAAATTTGCCCTGCTGAGTCTCCGTAATAAGAAGAAAAAGCCACCAAAGAAAGGTTTACGGCGTTTAGCATTAGCTCTAATGACATAAAGATAATTATTGCATTGCGCCGAGTTAATACCCCAATAGTCCCAATCGTAAATAAAACTGCTGAAAGAATTAAATAATATTCCATTTGAATTGTTTCTAACATAATTTCTCCTTTTAGCTTAGCTAATCAATTTTTTTCTTTGCCAAAATGACAGCTCCAATTATAGCAGCAAGAAGTAAAAGCCCTACCGCTTCAAATGGAATTAAGTAGTTGCTGTAAAGCTCTTTCCCAATTCCTTGGGCAGTCCCAATTTGAATAGATTTTTCACTAATTTCATATTTTCCAGAAGAAAAGCTAAAGTAAATTGCAAGTATTTGCAAAAGGAAAACTATTCCAAGCGAGGCTGCGATAATCTTTTGAACAGAAAAACGTTCTTTTAAAGAATGCTCATCTCCAAGGTTAAGCAGCATAATGACAAAGACCACAAGCACCATTATTGCTCCCGCATACACCAGAACCTGCATCACAGCAACAAATTGAGCATTTAAGGTCAAATACAGAGCCGCTAACATAAAAAAATGAAAAACAAGCGAAACCGCAGAAAGGACAGGGTGCTTGCTCCTAATTGTTACTATTCCACTTGCAATTGCAAGAGTTCCAGCTACTATGAAAAAAATGAAAGTGAAATTCACATCTGCTCTATTATTTATTTACAATATTTTCTTTCACATTAATCAAAAATAATGAAATTTCATTATCTTCGCAATTTTTATTTCTTATTTTTATGAAATACTTGATTTTTCCACTTTACCTTCCTATTTAAAAGAAAGAATGGAACAATGATTTCAATCATAATTATAAGAATTAAAAAAGGAGAAAGAATTTTTGAAAAACTTTCTTTATTGTTTTTCCTCAAAATTCTAATTGAACTCTTTACTAAAAGCCAATCGCTAAGTATTCTGCTGCCAGCAATAATTCCAAGCCAAAGCCAGTTGGCAAACACTATCGAAAAAACTATTCCAAGCCAAAACCAAAGGGAAGAAAAAACAAATACTACTGCACGCCAGCCCAATTCAATCCCGCCAATAGTCCATCGGTGGTGCTGCTGAATGTAAGATTTTATTGTTTTGCAAGGCAAGGTGGTAACTAAACTTTCCGGACTATAAAGATAATGAATATCCCAGCCGGCATCGAAAACAGCTTGAAGCAAAGCAAGGTCTTCTGTAACGGAAAATTTTATTTTTTCATAGCCCCCAAGCTCTCGAAATGCTTTTGCTCGAATTGAAAGATTGTTTCCGAAGCAGCCAAGTGGAATGTTTAAGCCAATCCCAGCACTTGCTAAAGTATGCGTATAAGCCCATTCTGTCCCTTGCAATTTATCGAAAAAACTGCTTGCCCGAATTGCAGTAAAGGAAGGCACTAATCCAACTTTTGGATTGTTAAATGCCGCAACTATCGTTTTAATCCAATTTTTTCCAACAATGCAATCGGCATCAGTAAAGAGAAATATCTCGCCGCTTGCAGCTTCGGCTCCCTTTTGCAAAGCTCCAGGTTTTCCTCTGAGATTTATGTGTTTTGTGGCTTCGCTAATTGTTATAATTTTCAAATTGTTAAATTCTTTTTTACATTCATTTAAAATACTTCCTGTCCAATCTTCTGACCTGTCGTTTATAGCTATGACTTCAAATTTATCTTTTGGGTAACTATTTGCAAAAACTGAGTAAATGCAGTTTCTTATGTTCAATTCTTCATTTCTTGCTGGTATAATTACAGAAACAAAAGGGAGTTCCGACTCTGGCTTTGCCAAAAGTTTTTTCCTTCTCTCTCGCTCAGCTCCTATGTAAAAAACTATGAATCTTATAAGAATTATTGCTAATGATAGGTATAAAATTGTTAATTTTGTCATATTTTAAAAACAATAAAAATAGATTTAATCATTAAAATATTATAATTTAAGCAAAAAGTCATAGTGAAAAAAATAGATTTAACAACAGCTCCAATTAACTCATCTTTATTCTTCTTTTCTTTACCTTTAATATTTAGCTTTTTAATCAGCATCTTTTATTCTTGGATTGATATGTATTTTATCAGTCGCCTTGGAGAAATGGAAGTTTCAGCGTTAGGGGTGAGCGAGCAGCTTATATTCTTCATATTTGCGATTGGCAGCGGTTTTGGGGTTGGCACCGGAATTATGATAGCAAGGAGAATCGGTGAAAAAAACTACGAAAAAGCAAACTATACTGCCTCTCAAGCTATTGCTTTTACCGCATTTGCCTCGATAATCATTGCTGTCGTTCTGTATTTTAACATACCCAGCATTCTTTCTTTAATGAACATAGAAGGGCATATTGCAGGTTTGGCTCACACATATATTTCCGTAATTATTTTTGGCGTTCCGGCGAATTTTCTTATTTTTCAGCTAAACTCAATCGTCCGGGCTACCGGAAATGGGAATTTCCAATTTTATATCTTGCTTTTAACGATAGTTCTAAACATAATTTTTGCTCCCACTTTTATTTTTGGCGTAGGTTTTATTCCAAAAATGGGAGTTGCTGGCGCTGGGCTTGCCACTGCTTCAGCTCAATATATTGGCGCAATCGTTGCTTTTATTGCAGTATTTTTCAATCGAACTCAAATAAGTTTGAATTTTAAGAAATTTAAAATTGATTGGGGAATAATCAAAACTATTGTAATTCTTGGAGTTCCAGCTTCTTTGCAATTAATGGTGGTTAGTTTGAATCGTATTGGGATTACTACGATTGCAAATCAATTTGGCAGCGATGTGCTAAATACTTACATATTAGGACTGCGGGTCGATTTGTTTGTTACTACAATTATTATTGCAACCGGCGGCGCGATTGAAGTAACAACCGGGCAAAATATTGGCGCTAATAAAATGGATAGAGTTTATAAATATTTCCGAGCTGCGCTTTTGCAAATGTTTGTGTTTCTCTCTGTTCTTATTACTTTAGTGTTTTTCTTTGGGAAAGACTTTGCGAAGGTTTTCACAAGCAATCCTACACTTATTCATAATATAGATATTTACTTCAAATACACTATTTTTTATTATCTGCCTTTTGCTTTGGGCATCGCTTCTATTAGAGTAATAAGTGGAGCTGGGGATTATTTTAGGACATTAAAAATTGTAGTTTTAGCAAATTTTGGAATACAAATCCCTTTAGCATATTTTCTATCGCATTATACATCAATGAATTACCAAGGAATATGGCTGAGTTTTATTATTAGCCAAGCTATATTTGCAGTTCTTGCTTCGGTCAGCTTAAAAAACAAGAAATGGCTGAAAGTAAAAGTGTAAACGGGAATATTTGTAGAGCCGTGATTTAAGGATTTTAGGATTTCTTGATTATTCATTTTCTCCTCCCTCCCAAATTCAATTTGGGAAGCAGCTCAAAGCAGGGAGATTGATATTTTTTTCATTCTAATTCATTAATAGTAACAATCTGATCGTTATCTACTTGAATCATTTTAAACTGTTCATTTTTGTTGGTTTTTTCTGATTTAAGCTCTTTAGAACTTTTCAAGTTTATTGGTGAGTTTTTATAAAACAAGATGAATTTTTTTTCGATATTTGCAAAAAATTTCTTTTTATCATAGAAATTTAAAAGGACACTATCAATATAGTCAGTTATGCAAAGGCTTCCTTTAAATTGATTAGAAATTTTTTGGTATAAATCTCCTTCTTTAAAAGTTGATTTTAATTCAATAAAATAAACTTTGTTATTAGTTATAATTAAGTAGTCACAATGAGTCCTTTGTCCTTTGCCCTTTACCCGCGCCATCAAACAAATTTTCTATTTTTATTTTGTCTGATTTCAGTGCTTTTGAAAGTATTGATTTCATGTCAATTTGAACATTATTCAATTCAGCACTTTTACCTTTTTCTTTTAAAGTAATGACGTTAGAGGAATTTACAAGAATTCCTTTATCAAAAAAATCGTTAAAATATTCATTAATCATAGAAACAAACTCTCGAACATAATAGATTTTTGAAGTTTATTCATCTCATCAATGGTTTTATCGAAACTTTCAACTTCGATACCATAAAACTCATCATATTTGGCCGGCACTAAATTTGGAATTTTAACTTTTCTTGTATTTTGCTCAAGCATCGTAGGCTCTTCACGAGCTATGAAAACTTTAATTCTATCCTGGCTAATTAACTCAGATTTGTCATAATTATATTTCTTCATTAGCTCTTTGATAACCTCGCTTTCTTTTTTATAATTAAGCATTATCAATGTATTCAGTTCTTTGATAATATAATCGCTGTGGGTAGTAACAAAAACTTTAATACCTACATTAACCAACCTGACAAGAAGCCTTGCAATTTTTCTTTGATTTTCTGGATGAAGATTCAGTTCAGGTTCGTCAATCATAAGTAAATCACCTTTCTGGGCAATATGCTTAAGATAAAAACCAACATCAAGCAAAGAACGCACAGAACTTGAACTTTCGCCCATACCTAATTTAACACCCTTTGCTTTTTGGGGAACAAACCAAAGACCTTCTCTATCAACACGGTAATCGCCGCCCAATATATTTGAAAAATCTGCTATAATATCTGAATGTTCCTTTTCAATATAACTGGACAATTTCATGATGTCTTTTAATTGACTAATAAAAGATATGTTTTTAGTTATTGGCAATGGATAAGGAGAGTTATAGAACTCCTCAATTATTTCATTAATATCTAATGATGGTGAAAGAGTAATTCTTTTAATTAATCTGTTATGAAGATTTGCAGTTATATCATCTTCAAATATTGATATGCCTGTTCTTTCAGTACTTATAATAAAAATATTTAGAAATACATTTTTAAAAATAATCACTTTAATAGCGCGACTTATTTCTTTTTTAATAATAGCAATTGTTGAAGGATTTTGTATTTCTTTCGTTTCATTAGGAAAACTTATAGAAAGAAAGTTAGAATGAGCTTCTTTAGTTAGCTGTAGTATATCATTTTCTGTAAAGTTTAAAGTTCTATTAAAACTACTATCAGTAGTAAGTTTAAAAGAATTACTTTCTACTTCTAATAAAAATTCAGAATTTGTAAATCTTGATTCATTTGAAGCAAAAACGTATGGGAGAAAAATTTTATATTTGTTACAAGCAGTTTTAATTATTTCTTGATGCTTTTTTATAAATTCCGTTAAATCAATATTTTCCGTTCCTTTTTCGAACAAAGAATTAATACGATTATCTGGAATGTCTATTTGATAGCCTCTAATAAAAAAGTCAATAAACCCATACAGAGTGTAAGTTGCATAAGTCTTTCCGGTATTATTCTGCCCACAAATAATTGTGAAATCTCCGAGCTCATATTCTGCTTGCTTGAATATACCAATATTTTTTAAAGTAATTTTCATTTTTAAAAATAATACTCTTCGGTTTATAGTTTTATTAATTCTCAATACCTTAATTGCAAACTTAAAAATTTTTACTCAAAAACAACAACAAATTTCTGTTTTTTTCCGTTTCGTTTTTTTGAAAAACCCTAACTATGCTCCTTCTTGATTATTCATTTTCTCCTCTTTCCCAAATTCAATTTGGGAAGGAGAACACAGAGAAAAGATCTGCCACAGCTTGAAGGTGTGGCAGATCTAAAAAATTAAGAAATCCCTTAATCAAGCAAATCAAGGTTCAGACAGTTTCTTACCTTTTATCTGGGTAAGGAGGAGCTGATTTTGGAACTTTCAGCTTTTTATCGTTTTTCATTTCTTTAAGAATTTCTTCTATTGCCCTGTCGAGTTGCTGGTCGTTGCCAATGTATTCTTGGTATACGTCATTTTCGATTTCAATGTCCGGGGACTGTCCAACACCTTCAAGTATCCAAGTGCCATCAGCACCAAAATTAGCAAATTCTGGCTTATAAAGATAGCCACCATCGAGGAATGGATTTGAGCCGCGGATACCAATCACTCCGCCCCAACTTCTCTTTCCAATCAATTTGCCAATGCCAAGTGTCTTAAATTGGTATGGGAATAAATCGCCATCTGACGCAGAAAGTTCGTTGATCAAGCAAACAATTGGACCAGTGATTACAGCGTCCGGGTTTGTGAAAACGTATTCTTGGTTTCTTGCATTTTTTGCAACAACAAGCTCACGGCGCAAACGCTCAATAATCATTGGAGAAACGTTCCCACCACCATTATATCTATCATCAACAATCAAGGCTTCTTTTCTTGCCTGCGGATAAAAATACTTGGCAAACTCAATTAAGCCGTTATCCACTCCCATATCTGGAACGTGAATATAACCGACTTTCCCGCCCGTTTTCTCTTCTACATAACGGCGCCTGCCCTCAACCCAATTATAATAAATGAGTTTGTTTTCATTTTTAATAGTTTTCACTGTGTATTCTTTTGCTCCGCCTTCGCTTGGACTGCTGTTTACTTTTAGTGTAACATATTGATTTGCCTTATTGAGCAAAAGTTTGAAGGGATTATTTTCTGCTGTCAAGTTCTGCCCGTCAATAGCAATAAGGAAATCACCTTCTTTCACATTAATACCTGGCTCGGTCAAAGGTGAACGAGTTTGCTCTTCCCAATTCCGTCCTTCGTATATTTTCGTAATTTTATAAAAACCACTTTTTTTGTCAAGTTCAAAAGTTGCACCTAGCAAACCAATTGGGACAGCTGGTACCTCGGGCATTTCACCACCACCAACATAAGCATGTCCCACGTTCAACTCAGAAATCATTTCGCTGAGGATGTAGGTCAAATCGCTTCGATGAACAACATAAGGCAGCAACTGGACATATTTTTCGTGCATTGCTTTCCAATCTACTTTGTGCATATCGGGGTCATAGAAGAAATCCCTGAACTGGCGCCAGGTTTCTTCAAATATTTGCTTCCATTCTGCCTTTCTATCCAATTCCACTTGCATATTCGATAAATTCAATCGTCCCTTTTCTGTTCGGATTTTATCCCCTAAATCAGTGATATAAAAATCTTTAGCACTTCTAAAAATAATTTTCTTCCCATCTGGAGTAATATCATAACCGGTTAGATCGCCAAGTTCGTTTTCTTTTTTTGTATTAAAATCAAAGGAGCAAAAAGCTGGCTTCTGTCCCTCGGCTATACGAACATAATATACTTTGTCCTTTCTCGCCATTAATCCCCAATAGTTAGCAGATTTAATTGGCAATTCAAAAATCCTGTTTGTTATGTTTTTAAAGTCAATTCTGGTGTCAGAAGAAGTTTTTGCTTTTTCGTCTTTTGTCTTCTCGGGCTTTGCCTTTGCTTCGTCTTCGGCTTTGGCAACTGTTTCATCGCTTTCAAAGGCAAAAGGCGATTGAACTGTGTCTTGGAGCGTGATTCCATAGATTTTATACATATTGTTGAATGAAAAGTTCCATTCGATTGTATTTATTGTTGGATTAAAAGTTCTATTGGAAACAAAGAACAAGTATTTGCCGCATTCTGAAAAGCTTGGGTTTGTGCTTGAAAAATATTCATCGCTCACTTGCTCAATTTTTTTGCTATCAAGAGAATAAATAAAAATTGCGCTATTGCCGTTTAGCAACCCATCAGAAAATGCGATCCATTTGCTATCGGAAGACCAAGCGTAGTCGCGTATTTCCCAAGATTTCGATTTGATGATTTGCGTAACTTTTTTTGTTGCAATATCAACATAGTAAAGCTCCATAGTTTTGTCGGAGCAAAGAATTTTTTTGCTATCTGGCGACCATTCGATTTCCCATTTATAGCTAATTTTTGTATTTGTGAGCTGGGTTAAATCGCTTCCATCGGGTTTAACGAGCCAAATTTCGTCTTCTCCAGATTTATCTGAAACGAAGGCAATCCATTTGCCATCGGGGGACCAGACTGCATTTCTATCGTGGGCGCCTGGGCTTTTAGTTAAATTTCTAATATTTCCCTTTTCTGCTGGAACTGTAAAAATATCTCCTCTTGCTGAAAAAACTGCTCTTTTAGCATCGGGAGCAATGCTGTAAGCCGTTATATTGTCTTTCACATTTACAAAAGATTCCCTTACTAATTGAAAATCTTCTGCAATTTCTACGTTAATTTTCTCATATTTTTCCGTTGCAAGGTCCATCACATAGATATAGCCGCCATTTTCAAAAGTAATGAAGTCTCCACCGAGCGAAGGGAATTTCACATCGTAATAATCAAAAGTAGTTACTTTTTTGTTTTGCTTGGTTTTTGTGTCGTAAACAAAAATATTTATAGTTTTGTCAATATCGGAGCAATAATAAATTTTATCTTTATACCACATTGGAATAAAGTTCTGTGCGGGGTTATCAGTAATTTTTTCATTTATTTTTGTGTTCATATCGAAAACGTAAATGTCTTCAGCTTGCCCGCCGCGGTATCTTTTCCAAGGACGATATTCACGGAAAATGCGATTATAAGTTATTTTTGTTTCGTCTGGTGAAAGAGAAGCAAAGCCCGATTGAACAAAAGGAAATGTTTCTGGCAAGCCACCATCAACGGAAACAAAATAAAGCTGTCCTCTCCAAGGATTCCAAGCTTGCTGGCGCGAGCGGTATAAAATGCGTTTTCCGTCTTTTGTCCATTGCATTATCGCTTTTTCGGGTCCCATACGCTCTGGAATACCGGGCATATCCATACTATATGTTAATCGTTTGGGAACGCCGCCTGAGCTTGGGATAACATACACTTCACGATTTCCATCGTATTCGCCAGAAAAAGCAATCCATTTGCCGTCTGGTGAAAAACGTGGAAAAATTTCTATTCCTTCGGATGTAGTAATTCTTCTTGCTAAACCTCCATTTTTATCGACGGTATAAATATCGCCGGCATAGCTAAAAGTTATTAGATTGCCAGAAATATGCGGATAGCGAAGCAAGCG
>JAAYJM010000079.1 GCA_012522895.1 Ignavibacteria bacterium | reverse complement strand
GTATAGATTAAGGCTTTCAACTAATTTTTAAAGAATTAAAGATTAATAGGAGAATTAGTTTGAAAAAACAGCTTTCTCTTGGAAGTATTTTTTCTGATAGCGAGCATATTTGAACCATGATTTATTTGACGAGGATATGACAAGAATAATATATCGCCTTAATCAAATAAATCACAGTTCGGTAAAAAACTAAAATACAAGCTAATAGTGGCTTTTAACAACTAAAAATTAGCTCCATAAAGAATATGAGCAAACCTGTTGAATAAATAATCTGGCTCTAATCCACTCTTTTGACAGTTAAAGTAAATGATTATAGTGCAGTTTTTATTGTTGCTATGATACATTGAAGAAGTGAAGCCTGGCAAGCCTCCATTATGTCCATAAAAGCTTGCCCTTTTCAAAATACCAATCCCATAAGAAACATCTTCTGCTAATGTGGAGAAATCTTTATCTAAGCGTATATTTTGAAGCGATTCACTCAAAAAGCCACCCGCAACGAGCTTTTCTACATATTTTTGCAATTCTCTTGGAGTTGAATAAACGGCGCCTGCTGCCCAAGCCCAAGAAATATCAAAATGTTCTGTTACATCGAGGTTAACATTATCCTGGTCGGTATAGTAAGCTTTTCCGTGTGTGCCAGGCAATTCTCTGCCCGATCTTATTAAATCTGTGTTCTGCAATCCTAATGGGACTGCTATTCTATTGTGTATCTCCGTTTCAAGGCTGTTCCCTGTTAATTGCTCTATTAGCATACCAAGGATAATTGTGTTGGTGTTGGAATAATGAAAATTTGTGCCAGGCTCGAAATCCAAATCGTGCAGAAACGAAACGTCTATCAATTCTTGCGGAGTCCATACCTTTGTTGGATTATTCATAAAAGTATTAGCAAAAATTTCATCATCTTCAGAATAATTAAAATAGCCGCTTGTCATATTGCAAAGCATTTTAATCGTGATTCTGTCCGCATCTTTAAAGTGAGGGAAAAATTTACTCAAACTGTCGTTTAATGACAATTTACCTTCCTCTACTAATTGTAACAAAACGGTGATTGTCATAGTTTTTGTGTTGCTTCCAATTTTGAAAGTATAGTCTTTGTTCATTGGAAGTTTCTGCTCGAGGTCGCTGTAGCCAGCCTCGTAAACCCAGTCAATACCCTTGGTTTTGTCTACAACGAGAGCAACGATACCGGGAAGATCTGTGTTTTTAATCAAGGAATCGACAACTGCTTTCATTTGATTAATTTGGGTCTGATTATCAGTTGGATTTGTCGAGCTGTCGCTTTCGCAAGCACTAATAAACAGTGAAATTAATAAAACTAAGCAAAGGAAATAGCTGGGAAATATCTTGGTTTTCATAAGAACTCCAGATTAATTTTAAAATAGTAAATTATGTTTTACTTTTAAGTTAAAACAGTTATTTTTCATTTTTTTAAGTATTAATAATCTTTAGTTATAGTATTAAAATAGCCCGCAGATTGCCTTTCTATTGCAAAAAGCATTGCTATTTTCTATTTTTTATGAAACGTTTTTATGCTTACTATGATTTTTGTGATTTATCTGATGAAGAGGCGATTTGATTGCGAGATCACATTAGTCATACAAATCATAGTTCAGGACAAAAGAGCTGAAAAAAATCATTTTATATGCAAGATCTGAATAAAAAAATTTTTGCAAATTCTTATCGCTCTTTTAAAGATGTAAACTTAAAAAATAAAATTTTAATAAAAAGCATTTTTTTTGTAATTTTGTATACTTTTTTAACTGAGGGCGCATTCGTCTAGCGGTTAGGACACGGCTCTCTCAAGGCCGCGGCAGGGGTTCGATTCCCCTATGCGCTACAAAAACCAATACTGACTATATTTTTAAGCAAAATTTAAATAGTTGTTTGAAAAACTTGCGTTTAAAGGAGTTGTTTATTCAAGTTTTAAAAAGCAAAGGAAAGAATGCAAATTATTAGCGATAGCTTAGGAACTGCAAAAAAGTATGTTGGAAATAAGCAAATATTTTTCCCATTAAATCCAGAGCAGCTTAAAGGATCCGCACCAGGATTGCTAAGCATTTTGAGCGATAAGGATAATTTTTTTACAAGCGAGTTTGCTGAAGAAAGTTTTTTTAAATATTTTTTTATAATTGGCTACTCAAAAGAATCACAATTTGAGGCAATGCAAAATTTTCTTAGCAAGCATAGCGACTACAATTACCCAAGTATTTTAGTTGCTCATGAAGGGGAAAACTTTCGCGGGCAGCATAATAGAAACTGGGAAGCATTAGCAGGCAATTTGCATCTCGTCCTTTTTTTTCAGCCAAATGTGGAAATTAACAGCTCAAACTCTACTTCTTTTAATATTATTTCTTCTGTTTCACTAATCGAAACTCTTGACGAAATACAAGGCTTGGAGGGCGCTGCAAAAACAAAATGGATAAACGACATCTTGATTGAAGGCTCCAAAGTGGCTGGCTGCATTGCTCAAAGTAACATACAAGAAGACTTGATTCAAAGCGTAGTCCTTGGAATTGGGCTTAATGTGGAAAATTCTCCCAAATTGCCAGAATCTGCTATACAAAGGGCAACCACAAGTTTAAGGGAACATCAAAAGAATGCGGACATTTGCAATTTAGAGTCTATTTTAAAAATCTTGCTGCAAAAAATCAAAAAAAATTATGAAGACATATTGAATAGCGATCACAAATATATGTTAGATCTTTATATTAAAAGAAATGCAGTTCTTGGAAAAAAAGTTGCTATCCATCCAGCTTTTAACGAAACTTCCGATCTGAAAACTGGAGTTGTAGAAAGAATTGGAGAAGATTTATCCTTATATTTAGACAGCGAAAAAGAGCCAATCACAAGCGGAAGATTAGTAATTCTTGATTAATCCTCAAAATAAAATTATTTAAAATGAACTGCTATCCAAAAGGAGCATTCACTCTCATCTGTCCAATCTACTCGATGTTTCGTTCCGATGGGAATTAAAATATAATCGCCTGCTTTCATATCCACCGTTTCATTGTTCTCAAAGAAAATGAGTTTTGCCGCTCCTGAAAGCAGAAGCACAAACTCCGTTTCTTCTTGAACGAGCCATTCGCCCTTTGGAGTAATGTTGCCAAGTGAGACTATTCGCTCTATTCTAAAGTGATCGTTTTCTAAAAGATTTTCAAAAAATTCTTCTTTAAAATCTTTTGGAATATTCTGAAATATATTGCTAACTTTCATAATCTCAGCAAAATTGATTTTCGATTGGATAATTAAAAAGCAAATTAAATCTTTTTTTCATTTTTCACAAAAATTATTGAATAAAAAATGAAAAAGCAGCTTACTACCCACACTTAGAAAACTGCTGCGCTCAGTTTGTCTAATAAGAATTACATGTTGTAGGGATATCGTAGTAGTGTCAAGCATCCTTGCTTGACTTAACGCTCGAATTTTTTTGACAGGCAGAGATGCTTGCCCTGCTTTTCCTGCTTTTGTAAGATTAAGCATCCTTGCTTGACTTAACACTCATAAATTTTATACTATAAAAGCAGTGAAAAGAAAATCTTTACAAATTTTTTTTTCTTACAAAAAATATTTAAGTTTGTTTCTATATTGTGTTTTTTATAGAAAAATAATAACAAAGATGGCAGAAAGAGAATGTTGGAAAAGCAGGACTGGAATGATTCTTGCGATGGCTGGCAATGCGGTTGGACTTGGAAATTTCTTGCGCTTTCCTGTGCAGGCAGCGCAAAACGGCGGCGGTTCTTTTTTAATCCCATATTTTATTGCCCTTATTCTTATTTCTGTGCCTATTATGTGGGTGGAGTGGGCAATAGGACGCAATGGCGGAAGGCACAACCACGGCAGTTTGCCCGGTATGTTCGATCTGCTTTGGAAAAATCCAATAGCTAAATACCTTGGCGCAATAGGGCTATTCGGTTCAACTATTATTTTGATTTACTACGCCTATATTGTTTCCTGGACACTGGGCTTTAGCTTTTTCTCTCTTTTCAAAACATATTTTGGACTGACAAGTTTCGATGGTATGAGTAGCTTTCTTGGGAGTTACCAAGGAGCAAGTGTAGGATATTTTTCAAGTGGTTGGCTTGCATATCTTTTTATGCTGCTTACATTTGCTTTCATATTTTGGATAATGAAACGCGGGGTGTCTGGTGGAATTGAAAAGCTTGCTTTATTTGCTTTGCCGGCGCTTTTTATTTTTGCAATCATACTTGCAATTCGCGTTTTCACACTTGGCACGCCAGACCCCGTAAATCACCCTGATTGGAGTGTCGCGAAGGGTTTTGCATTTTTATGGAATCCAAATTTTGAAATGCTTGGCGATGCAAAAATATGGTTGGCTGCTGCAGGGCAAATCTTTTTCTCTTTAAGCGTTGGAATGGGGACCCTGCAAGCTTACGCAAGCTACTTAAAACCAGAAGACGATATTGCATTAAGCGGTCTTTCTACCGCAAGCATTAATGAATTAGCGGAAGTAGTGCTGGGCGCGGTTATTGCGATTCCAGTTGCGGTAGCTTTCTTTGGTTTAGATGTTACAATTCAAGTTGCCGAAGGGGGCTCGTTCAATCTTGCTTTTGTTTCTATGCCTGTAATATTTCAGAAGTTGCCATTTGGAGAAATTTTTGGTTTCCTGTGGTTCTTTCTGCTATTTTTTGCTGGAATTACCTCTGTGGTGGCTATGGCTCAGCCTCTTATTTCATTCATAGAAGAAAGGTTTGAGATAAGCCATAATAAAGCAACGACTTATGTCGGTATTTTTACTTTGATCGCGCTTCATTTTGTATTTTTCTTTTTCCAATACGGCTTTCTCGATGAAATGGACTATTGGGCTGGGACTTTTATTTTAGTTGTGATTGCGTTTATCGAGGTAGTGATATTTGCTTGGATTTTTGGTATGGACAAAGGCTGGGAGGAATTTAACACTGGAGCTGATATTAAAATCCCAATTATTTTTAAATATATCACAAAATACGTTACTCCAATTTTCCTTTTTGTGATTTTGATAAGCTGGACAATTCAAGATGCAATTCCAATTTTGATGATGAAAGGAATATCACCGGAAAACATTCCATATCGCTGGGGAGCAAGGTTATTAATGCTTGCCATATTGTTTACTATAATGTATATGGTGCATATAGCATGGAAAAAAAATAAAAGGAAACCTGTTTCTTTTGATTCTTAAATACATTTGAAATATCTGATTATTTTATAAGAAAAAAGAAAAAACGCATCTTAAAAAAACTAAATTATTAAACAACATATTAAAAATTAATAAATAAAATGACATCACAGGAAATAAGACAATCTTTTTTAGATTTTTTTGCAGAAAAAGGACACACGATCGTAGAAAGTGCTCCCGTTGTTCCATATAAAGACCCAACTCTGCTTTTTACAAATGCCGGAATGAATCAGTTTAAAGATGTTTTTCTCGGGCTTGGAAATCGTAGCTATAAAAGAGCTGTAGATACGCAAAAGTGCATACGAGTTAGTGGAAAACATAATGATTTAGAAGAAGTTGGGCGCGACACCTATCACCACACATTTTTTGAAATGCTTGGGAATTGGAGCTTCGGAGATTATTATAAAGAAGAAGCTATTAAATGGGCTATCGAGCTTTTAGTAGAAAAATGGGGATTAGACATAAATCGTTTGCATGCAACAGTTTATCGAACTGATGATGAGGCATATCAAATTTGGGAAAAATACCTACCAGCTGAAAGAATACACCGCTTTGACGAAGAAGATAATTTTTGGGAAATGGGAGAAACTGGTCCTTGCGGACCTTGTAGCGAAATTCATTACGATAGCACAGCCGATTTATCGGGTGGAACGCTCGTTAACGCTGGCACTTCTGCAGTAATAGAAATTTGGAATCTCGTCTTTATTCAATACAATCGCAAGCAAGATGGAAGCCTTGAGCCGCTTGCAGCAAAGCACGTTGATACTGGAATGGGCTTTGAACGGATTTGCGCCGTAATTCAAGGGAAATCATCGAACTACGATACAGACGTTTTTTCGCCATTGATTAATGAAATTTCAAAGTTGAGCAAAAAAGAATATTCTCAAGAGCTTGAGCATTCCGACAGCACTGCAATGCGTGTTATCGCTGACCACGTCCGCACTTTGTCCTTTGCTATTGCTGATGGGGCTTTGCCAAGCAACGAAGGGCGCGGCTATGTCTTACGTAGGATTTTACGCCGTGCATCCCGATTTGCAAGAAATCTTGGATTCCGCGAGCCAGTAATTTTTTCTTTAGTCCAAATTTTAGTTGACGC
>JAAYJM010000078.1 GCA_012522895.1 Ignavibacteria bacterium | reverse complement strand
GAAACTGAGGACTTTGAAGAGCCAATTATTAATGAAACTCTTGAAGGTGTAACTTCTTATATTACACAGGGATTAGCTATGTCAACACCATATTTCTGGCGAGTAAGAATGTTCAACAGCTCAAACATAAGCGATTGGTGCGATCCTTGGATGTTTACAACCGGAAATAGTGTTATTGTTGGTATCGGCGAAAACTTCGATACAGATTATTATAACTATGTTACTCCATCTCCATACAGCAACTGGTATCATAGCGCCCGTATATACTTCCTATATACAGCGGAAGAACTTCTTGCCGGTGGAGCAATTCCAAATACTTATATCACAAACTTCGGTTGGAACGTTGCTGTAAATCAAAGTAGCGTTAGCTTCCTTAACCCAGGCGAGTTTCATATTAGAATGAAGCTTTCCCCATTAACTCAATTAAATGGAACTTGGAGTTGGGAAGATTGGCAAACAGTTTGGGAGCCAGAAGTTCCTTTCCTTGCTCAGCTTGGCTGGAATATGCACGAGTGTATTGATCCACTATTCTGGGATGGCGTTTCAAGCGTTTTAGTTGAAACCTGCTTTAGCCACTGGGATAGAACTGGAAGTCCAAACCCACAACAGTATTGGTCGACAACCCCTGTTACTCGCTGCCAATACCGTAGCACTTATGTGAATGGTGGTCCAGAAATTGATTACTGCGAAGAAGTTACTGCAACCGCAACCCAAAGACCTGGCAGAGCAAATATTAAGCTCATTTTTGAAGAATCGAATTTAGATATTCCAACTTTGATTTCACCGGACGATGGGCAATTGGCAGTTTCAGTGAACCCATTATTTATGTGGAACGCAGTTGAGGGTGCTGAATCATACAGAATTCAAGTTTCCTTAACCAAGAATTTCGATGCTGTAGTTGTAGACGAAGAAGGAATAGTAGAAACAGAATATCAAATTCCTTATGGCTACGAACTTGAGTCAATGCAAGGTTATTATTGGAGAGTAAATGCATCAGATGCAGAAAATACAAGCTTCTGGTCATTCAAACGCTATTTTATTACTGAAGGTGATTTACCTGAACCTATTTTGCTAAGCCCCGAAAGTGGAACAACGGAACTTGCTCCTTCAACTGTTTTGACTTGGGAACCATACTTTGCAGCAACAGGATATGATATCCAAGTTGCTCTCGATGAGGATTTCGAGCAGATTCTTAATGACGCAACAGTCGAGAATGCAACTTCATACATTACTGAAGGTTTAGCTATGTCCAATCAGTATTGGTGGAGAGTTAGAATGTTCAATAGCGCCAACACGAGTGAATGGTGCTTGCCTTGGACATTTACTACTGGCGACTTTGTTGTAGTAGGAACAGGTGATAGCTATGACACAGACTATTATAATTACGTTTCGCCATCTCCATACAGCAACTGGTATACTCACTCTCGTTTATATTTCTTATATACCGCACAAGAGTTATTAGATGCTGGCGCAATCCCTAACACTTATTTAACTAACTTTGGTTGGAACATTGCTGTTAACCAATCTAACGTAGGAACACTTGACCCAGGTGAATATCATATTAGAATGAAACTTAGCAACTGGACTCAATTAACGAACCAATGGACTTATGAAGACTGGACTACAGTTTGGGAACCTGAAACACCTTGGCTCGCTCAGCTTGGTTGGAATATGCACCAATGTATTGATCCACTCTTCTGGGATGGGGAGTCAAGTATTTTAGTAGAAACTTGCTTTAGCCACTGGGATAGAATTGGTTTTCCAAATCCACAACAATATTGGACAACAACTCCTGTCGCAAGGGTTCAGCAACGAACTGTTTATGAATCAAGTGGCCCTGAATTAGATTATTGCACTATAGAGCAAAGCATTGGCTGGGGCGGTCCGATGATGAACCGTGCCAATATAAAATTAATCTTTGAAGAATCAGCATTAGCAATACCACAATTGATTTCGCCTGACGACGGCCAGTTAGGTGTTGTTGTTAATCCTCTGTTCATGTGGAACCCAGTTGATGGTGCAGAAACATATAGACTTCAAGTTGCTACAACAAATCGCTTTGAAACACCAGTTTTTGACGAAGAAGGATTAATGGCAGCTGAATTCCAAGTTCCAGATGGTTATGAATTAGAAGAAATGCAAGGCTATTACTGGAGAGTAAATGCAACAGATGGAGAAAATACTAGCTTCTGGTCATTCAAGCGGTATTTTGTTACACAAGGTGAATTACCAGCTCCTACTTTGATAAGCCCCGAGAATGGCTCAACCAATCTTCCACCATCAACAACCTTAACTTGGGAGCCTTTCTTTGCTGCCGATGGATATGATATTCAAATATCAGAAAGTCCAGATTTTGAAACTATTATTATAAGCACCTCCGTTAATGCTACCAGCTATGGAACAGCTGGACTTTCAACTAATACTCAGTATTATTGGAGAGTTAGAACTTATAATGACGGTGGAGAAAGTCCTTGGTGCGAGCCTTGGTCATTTACTACTGGAAACCTAATTGTAATTGGAACAGATACACAGGTTAATACAACAACCTCATGGCCTGCTCCTTATGGCAATTACTATTGGGGTGCCAAGCATCAGCTATTAATTAGACAAAATGAGCTATCAGCTGCTGGTTTAACTGCTGGTGATTTACACTCATTAGGATTTGATATTGCTACCTTGAATAGCACTACACCTTTAAATAACTTTACAATTAGAATTAAGCCGACAACACTCAATGTGCTTGATGCCGTTTGGGATACCGATGGGTTTACAACAGTGTATACAAACTCTGCATACTTATGCTCACTCGGTTGGAATATGCACGATTTTGATGAAGCATTCTATTGGGATGGAGAATCTAATCTATTAATTGATGTATGCTTCAATAATTCATCATACTCAAGCAACCAAAGCACTCACTTCTCAGCAACCGGCTATAATAGCACTCGCTATTATTATGGTGATAATAATACAGTTTGCACCTTCCCAGCTTCATGCTATGTGATGCAAAACAGACCAAACATAATGTTTGATCTTGGTCCAGCTGAACCACTACCAGAGCCACCAACATTGATTTCTCCTTTGGATCTTACTCAAGATGAGGTCGTTATTCCAGTTTTGGAATGGAGCTATGTTGAAGAAGCTGCAAGCTACGAGTTACAAGTATCGGCTAACTCAAGCTTTACAAACACAGTTATTGATATTACTACAGAAGACACAGAGTATCAAGTTGAAACTCCACTTAACTACTTAACTCAGTATTGGTGGAGAGTAAGATCAATTACCGAAATGGGAACAATAGGTCAATGGTCATCTGTTTGGTCATTCACAACTGCGGAAGAGATTACTATTCCATCAAGTTGGGACTATGAGGTAACAGATAACTTTGCAACTATTATCGTTCCGGTAACAATAGATCCGATGATTGGCGACCGTCCATTCACAAACGGCGATGCTGTTGGTCTATTCTATGAAAGAACACCAGGTAATTGGTATTGCGCTGGCTATGATGTTTGGGACGAAAACGGAGCAAGCATTATAGTATACGGAGATGACGCAAGCACTCAAATTAAAGATGGATATGATGTTGACGAACTATTCAAGTTCAGAGTTTGGGATAAAGTTGAGCTTCAAGAAGTTCAAGCTTTTGCTACTTATTTAATGGGCTCAGATTCTTATCAAGCAGACGGCTTCTCGATGTTAGCATCGCTTACAACGCTTGTCCCTGCTACTCAGAATATCCAATTAAATAGCAGCTGGAACACAATTTCAAGCTACATCAGCCCAACAAATGCTAACGTTGCTTCAATGTTCTCTGATATTGAAAGCTCAGTAGGTGTTATGAAAAACCAAGATGGCTTGATGTATAACCCATCTTTCAATATAAATGAAATTGGAAATTGGAACTCAAGCGAAGCTTATTTAATCAATATGCTTAATAGCGAAACATTGTCAATCACTGGCGAGCAAATCGCTCCTGAAGAGAACACAATTAGCTTAACAACTGGTTGGAATTTATCTGCATATTATCGCGATAATTTAATGTCAACTCCAACTGCCCTTGCATCAATCAATGCAAACTTGTTTATTGCGAAAAATAATGCAGGCGGTATCTACTGCCCTGTTTATTCTATTAACACAGTTGGCAATATGTTACCCGGACAAGGTTATTATCTTTATATGACCGAAGCAGCCGACTTAACATATCCAGCCAATGGCGCCGGAAAAGCTTTAACAGCTGACGAGCTTACTCCAAGTGCCAAGTATCTTGTTCCACAAATTACAAATACTGGAAATAATGCAACTCTCTTCTTATCTGTTGATAGCGGAGATGAAGTTGGTATTTACAACAGCAATGGTAATTTGATTGGCTCAGGTGCAGTGTATAATGGAATCGCAGCCATTACTATTTGGGGTGATAATAGCGTTACCTCAACAATTGATGGCGCAACCACAAATGAATTGCTTACAGCTAAAGTGTATAATTCTAAAGCTAATAGCTTGAAAGACCTTTCTTTGGCTAATATCCAAGAAATAACTCAAGGATTAGAACAAGATGCCTTATATTATAGCTCAAACGCAATTTACTTTGCAAAAGCAATAGCTAACAATCAGTTCGATTTAGGAATGTATATTAAGAATATACCAAACCCGGCAACAGGTTCAACTTTATTTGAATTTAACTTGCCACAAGAAGGAACAGCTGAAATAGCAATTTATTCCAGCACTGGCGAGTTGGTTGCAAGCTTTGCAAAGAATCACTACTCCGCTGGTTTGCATAATACCCAATTTGATATTAGCAAATTAGCAAGTGGTGTTTATAACGTTGTCTTGAACTTTGGAGAAAATAGAGTATCCTCGTTTATGATAGTTAATAAATAATTACGCTATTGCTTAAAGCGTAGTTTCGCATAAAAAATGTCCAGCATCGAAAGATGTTGGACATTTTTTTTTAAACCTTTCTTTAAAAAGTGGGAGTGCAAAGTATATGATAATAAGGTAGTTATCCTAAGCCACAGCGAGGAATCAGGAGCAATTAATATTGCTATCTAAAAGATCTGGCATTTGATAAAATAAGATTATTTTCGTATATTTATAAAATTAAAAATTTGTATTAGGAAAAAGAATATGATTATGAAAAGACGATACGAAATAGCATTGAAAGTATTTTTCATTGTATCGACATTGATGATTTCTGCGAAATTGACTGCCAATCCGCTTTTTATAGAGTTAGAAAAAAATCAAAACCCAAAGCTTCAAGACATAACATCTACCTTTGAAAAGCACTGGGAAAGCTTTCCAGAAGGACAAAGGCTTCCGGGCTGGAAACAGCTTCAAAGGTGGAAATACTTTTGGGAACGGCGGACTTTCCCCAGCGGCGAATTCCCGAATCAGATTGATATTTATAGAGAATACGAGTTCTTTAAAGGGAAAAACAAGCATTTAAACCCTTCAAGCTCAAAGCAATGGTCTTTGTTGGGACCAATAGATAAACCTCAAAAAGTATATGACGTTCGTGAGCAAGGACTTGGACGGGTTAATGTGTTGAGGTTTCATCCAAACAACCCAGATCAAATTTGGGCTGGCGCTGCTACTGGCGGGGTTTGGCGCTCAAACGATGGAGGCTCATCTTGGGAAACATTTCCTTTCACTCAATTCCTTTCCTTAGGCGTGTCGGATATTGCAATTTCGGAATCCGACCCAAACGTTGTGTATGTTGCCACTGGCGATGCAAATGGAACTTTAGGCACTGGGCATAGCTTTTACTCCATTGGAGTAATAAGAACCACCGATGCTGGCGAAAGCTGGTCTGTTACCAATTTAAGCTATTATTTAAGCAATGGAAAAGTTACCTCAAGGCTTTTAGTTTCACCAAACAATCCGGACATTGTGGTCGCAGCAACAAGCGAGGGTATTTATAAATCAATAGATGGCGGGCAAACTTGGGAATTGAAAAATGCTGGTCTGTTTCGCGATATGATATTATCGCTTTCAGATAAAAATGTAATCCACGCTTCAATATTTTCCCGATCCGGCTCTACTGCGATTTATCGTTCTACTGACTTTGGAGATACTTGGAAACTCGCTCATACTATTGCTGGCGCCTCGCGAGTTGTTTTTGCCGTAACGCCAAACAAGCCAGAAAGAGTTTACGCTTTATGCTCCCGAAATTCCTATTCTTCCTTCCATTCACTTCTCATATCCGTTGATAATGGCTTGAACTATGAAGAATACTCGAATTATGAAATTGAAAATAATTTACTTGGTTGGTATCTTGGCACTGGAGATGACCAAAACACTGGACAAGCAGATTATGATTTATGCCTTGCCGTCTCCCCCACCGATTTCAGCGAAATTTATATTGGCGGGATTAATCTTTGGAAGTCTAATGACGAAGGAGCTACCTGGGTTATGGTGGGACATTGGAACGGTGCTTATGGAAAGCCTTTCGTCCATGCCGACCAGCATTGTTTTGAATGGCTGAACAATAACACGCTCTTTGTTGGTAATGACGGAGGCATATATTTTACAAAGAATGGAGGGAGTTCTTGGACCTTTGTTTCCGATGGAATGTCTATCACTCAGTATTATCGTTTCAGTGTGTCTCAATCTGACCCCTATTTAATTTATGCGGGCTGCCAAGACAATGGCACCAATAGATTGCGAGACGGAAATTGGGAGCATATTTACTCCGCTGACGGCATGGAAACAGCAATAGACCCGACCAATACCGATAGAGTATATGCTTCATATCAATATGGGCAGCTCCTCAAATCTAACAACGGGGGTAGGAGTTTCACTTCTATGATTAATCCAGCGAAAACTCGTGAAAATGGAGGCTGGGTAACGCCATATCTTATTGCGCCAAACTCTCCTAACACGCTTTACGCGGGATATCAAAATGTTTGGAAAACAACTGATTATGGCTCAAATTGGAAACGCCTTTCTAACTTCAATACTAATAGAACACTGGTAGACCTCGCTATTTCTAAAGCAAATCCAGATATTATATACGCAGCAAATTACTATAACTTGATGCAATCCAAAGACGGCGGAGAAAGTTGGTCTAACATTTATAGCGCAAGCCAGGCAATTACTTACGTAGAAGCACATCCTACTAATGAAGACATAGTTTGGATTACGCTTTCCGGTTACGCAAATGGCAGCAAAGTGATGGAATATAATGGCTCAGAGTGGACAAATATTTCTGGCAATTTGCCTAACGTCCCCGTTAATTGCATAGTTTATCAAAATGATTCTCCAGACAGGATCTATGTCGGAACTGATATTGGTGTTTTCTACACAGATTATTCCTCAAAGATTTGGGAACAATTTGGAACTGGCTTGCCTAATGTAATTATCAATGAGTTGGAAATCCACGATGGAGTGAAAAAAATACGCGCCGCAACTTATGGACGCGGTATTTGGGAAGCAGATGTTCTTGATTGCAATCTTCCACCGTTAACCTTAAAAGTTACCGGTGAATTAGAGTTTTGCCAAGGTGATAGTGTAATCATCGAAGTTGAGCAAAATTATCCCAACTTTACTTGGAGCAACGGAGAAACAAGTCGCAAAATTGTTGTTAAAGAATCTGGCTTCTTCTCGGTAGAAGCTGAAGATGCACTTGGCTGCAAAACAAGGTCTACTTCTATTTATGTAGAAGTGCATAATGTCCCAGATTTAGCAATTACCCCAGTTGGAAAATTCCCAATTTGCGAAGGTGAGGAAGCAGCGCTCTCTGCAAATTTTGGCTTTAAATCTTATTTATGGAATACTGGGGAAACTTCAAGACGGATTGTAACCTCAACGCCAGGGGAGTATTTTGTTGTTGGAACCACGTCTTATGACTGTGTTGCATATTCCGATACTATTGTTGTGGAAATTATGCCAGATCCAGAAAAACCCACTATTTCAAAAGATGTGAATTGGCTCTTCTCAAGCGAGGCAAGTGAATACCAATGGTATTTGAATGACAGTTTAATACCAGGGGCGACAGAACGTTCATATTTAGCTTCTCAAAGCGGGAGCTATAAAGTGGAAATATGGAGTGAATACGGCTGTTCAAATATATCAGATAACTTCGATTTCATTTTAGGAGTTGATGATGCTGAAAGCCCAGACTACTATATCAACGTCAGACCAAACCCGAGCAAAGACGTTTTTAATATTAACGCTCAATTCACAAAGCCGCATATATTAGATATTTCAATATCTACTCTAAGAGGAGAGCAAGTTTATTTTGAATCAGTAAAATACGAGGGTGGAATATTTATTAGGCAAATTGACTTGGAGTATTATCCGAGGGGCACTTACTATTTAATAATAAACTACGATGGCAATATGTGGAGAAAGCAATTAATTAAAGAATAGATTTATATTGTAAATTATTTAGAATAAGCCATTGGATTAAAAGTCAATGGCTTTTTTTTAATTTGCCAGCCATTTTTCAAAGTTCTACTTTTTACAAAAATCCAAATAGCTGGATTAAAAAGAAATGATTGGAAATGAATGAATAAATTGTGTGGATTGCTGCCCTGTCAGGGTTCGAACCTGAACTTTTCTGATCCAGAGTCAGACGTGTTGCCAATTACACCACAGGGCAATGGTTTGCATTTGAGCGTGGACTCGATGAGAGTTGAACTCACGACCTCTAGAGTGCGATTCTAGCGCTCTCCCAACTGAGCTACGAGCCCAAATTATATTACAAAAATAACAATCTTTTTTTAATTTCACAAAAGAAATTTTAATGTTTAATATTTAAAGTCGATATTTATAGAAATGTGGTGCGATATTCCAGTTCTGGAAAGTTTATCGTTAGCAAGCGAATAGTCAATACTTCTAAGAAATTCCAAATATTCTATTTCAGGTCGCAATGAAACGCCAAATCCCCAATATGTCATTGGGAAAAAGCTAAACTTTCCCAAATTATCGCCAGCAATTGCTATGCCTCCACGGAAAGCAATCGCCTCGTGAGCAACAAGCTCAGCTCCAATGGTAAAAGTAGGATTATTGTCATATTGATTCAGCACTGCATCAAAACCCAAAAGAAGGTAACGAGTTGGTGGAATATAATAAGATTCAAGCTCCCCTGTAACTGTCGAACGCGATAGATATTCCTCATCGTTTAAGCCGATTTCCATTGCAATACCAGAGCGGACAAGGTAAGGCAAATAAGCAGTTTTGTCCTCCTCCCCATTCCAAAATACCATCCCAGACACATTTTGCACGCTCAAACCAAAGGAAAATAAGTCCATTACGTTAAATATAGCTCCGAGGTCAAGTCCATAGCCATTTGCTTTTATGTCAGAATTGCTAACTGTGTGTGAAATATACTTTCCAGCTACTCCAAAACTTGCATAATCTATCGTATAAGAAACTCCAGCTATTGCAGAATACTGCCAACTGGTCATATTCCCAAGTGGATTTCCTTTTATATCTCTTGACATAAATGAGCCAGTGGTAAAGCTATTTATTGCAGCGCCAAAGCCAACATTTTCAAAAAAAGATTGTCCCCAAGAAAGCGCTGAATGCGTTCTGCCAAATTGAAGTGCAGAAAACATTGTAGAAAACTCTGCTTGCTCGGTATAAGAAGAAAGCCCGGCGGGATTATAGAAAATTCCCATCGACTCGTTAGAAATTGCGGTATAAGTGCCAGCCATAGCTATTGGACGCACTCCAACATTCTTTTGTAAATAGGATTCGCTGAAGCCACCTTCTATTTGCTGTGCGTGTAAAGAGTAGCTTGAAAAAAGCAGCAGGGCTGCTATTATCAGGCTTATTTTACAATTATTAGTAATATTGTTTGCATTAGCAAGCATTAATATTTTACCTCGAAACAACAAACTTTTCTTGAAGTCGAAAGTTTTTGCCAAAGACAAAGCATATATAAACGCCATTTGGAAGATTATTTGTTCTGATATCATAACGATATTCAGGATCGTTAATTGGGGTTCCGCTATAAATATCAAGCACTTTTTTCCCGAGCAAATTATAAGCTGCGATTTGTATCCGCTGCTCGTAATCCTCAAGCTCTAATTGTAAATAGTAACCTTCCCCGTCTCTTCTTTCCAAAATTGCAGAAATCTTATTTGATTTCTTTACGTTTGTGTCTGCCTTCGTTTCGTTAGCTTTCAACTTCTTATCTTTGTTTGCAAGTTTTGTGCCAGAATTATCTTCAAGCATAAATTCTCTTATGAAAATCCTTTGATTTTTGCCCGCTGCGGGATACATTAGATCTTGATAATTCGTTTGGCTGAATAAATTGCTATTAAAAGATAAAAATATACTAATAATAAGTAAAATTGTAAAAATAATTGGAATTCTTAAATTCTTTTTTGTTAAAACGATTGTAGTTTGCTTCATTATCACTTTATTTAATTGTTTTCATTAAACCACTTATCGTTAAAAGGGCTAATATTGGACATAACGATAGTTTATTTATTATTCTAATATTTTATACGGAAAACTTATCTTTAAGTTTTGAAAAAGATTGCTGATTCTTCTTTAATTCTTCAAGTTTTTGCTGCGTTTCGACTGAGTTTTTTTCTAATTTTAATTTTTTGGCGACCTCGATTAATTTTTCACGACTCTCCGCTAAGGATTCTTCTTTCAGCGATGCTATGCTTTGCTGCTTCAATCTCTGCTGCTCTTTTAAAAGATGAAGAGCAAGTTCAACCTTTGGTGGAACTCTTTCTTTTTCGCTTTCCTTAATTGTGGAGATGGTTTCAATTTCCTGCTTAGCATCGCTTGCGAGCAAAGACTGTTTTTTTGATTCAACTAATTTTTGAGCTATTTTTTCTAATTTATCTTCAAGATTTATCCCTTGAGTTTCTTTGCTTTTTTCTGAAACTTTTTCTTGCGAAGGGCTACTGTCCTCAGTTATTATTTTATCAACGAGAGCGCCCTGGCTTTTCCTATTTTTTGCTTTCTCAAAATCCTGGGCAAATTGAGTTGTTTTAGTTTCCTGCTTTTTCTTTTTTTGTAGCTGCTGCTTTCTCCATTTCAAATAAGAAGAAATAACAAAAATAACCATCAAAAAGAATAGAATAATAAAGTAAAGTAAAAAGTCCGAAACCCAAGAACTACTTGAACCTTCTTCTGCCTTGCTTAAAGCGGCGCTTGTGTCAATTTCTACTTTAGCTGAATCTCTGAGAAAAAGACTAAGTGAGTCGCTTTGAGACTGCCCAAGGTTTGCAATATTAAGATTATTAATAATTTGAAAAAGAGAATCGTCAGCTATATTAACCTTGCTCAAATCATCTGGAATTGCTATTTCATTAAAAGAGAGCAAGCCAGTCGCATCGTAAAACAATGTGTTTAAATGATTAGTTTTCTTTTCGTCCCCAAGTAACTTATATGTTTGCGAAAGTGCTGCATATAAATCTGGTATCTTGCTCCCCCCTTCACTTGCCAAGGTCAATGCTTTTTGGGAAGATTTTAAATAACCTTTTTGCAGTAAATAAAAAGACAGAAAAGTTAAGCTATTGCTTTCACCAAGCGAAGCCGCTTTTAAAAGTGAATCTTGAAGTCCAATGTAAATTTTATCTTCGATTGCCAAAAGTGCTTCTCGGTAAACGTCTTCTCCATTTGTTAAATTATCCCATTGAAAACACTCTATCATAAGTGCTTGCGAATAAGGTAGCGGGACTGCTGTGTATCCGCGCTTGTCTTTTAAAAATATATTAATTTCTGCTTGATTCTTATTAAGATTTGCGTAAATATCTTGGATTATTCCCGTTCCTTTAACGCGCTTGGCTGAATCAATTATTTTGCAATTACTCACAGAAATTGTAATTTTCTTTTTGTCCAAAGAAAGCTTAGAAATGTAATCCGCTGGGAGTTTATCGAAATAAAGCAGGACGCGGTTCAATGGATTAATTTCAATTTTATAAAGAGTTGGCTGGGCTAATGCCAATGAAATATTTAATACAAATATTAAAATACAATGGAAAGATAATATTTTTTTTGTTTTTATCATCTTTTAATTCGTCAATGGTAAAAGGATTTTAAAAGTAGTGCCTTTGCCAACCTCAGAAAAGACGGAAATTGAGCCATTATGTTGTGTTATAATGCTTTTTGCTAAAAATAGCCAAGCCCCAATCTTTTTGCTGCTCAGTTTTGGAATAAAAGTAGGCTCAAATATTTGGGACAGCTCTGCCTCATCAAATCCTTTTCCAGTATCGGTAAAGGAAAGCGTAATAGATCTTGCTTTTGTTTTAAAAATTCCAATAGTAAGCACTCCCCCGTCTGGCATTGTGTCTTTTGCGTTTAAAATAAAATTTAGCACTATTAATTGCAACTGCGGTTTATAAACAAGAATTTCTACGCTTGCGTCCTCAAAATCTTTTTCTATTTTTATGTCTTCTTTTTGCAGTTGGTAACTTGTAAAAAGCAAAATCTCTTCAATAAGAGCGGCAATGTTAACTTGACTTGGAATAATATCATTAGGATTAGAAAAAGCAAGATTGGACAGACGTTGATTTACTTCAGATATTCTATCCATCTGTTCGTTTATTATTTCAACCCTTCTTTTAAGATTGCCCACTCCTGATTCGATTAGCCGAAGGTTTGCCCTTATAACTTGCAAAGGCGTATCTATTTCCCAAGCAAAAGAAGCAGCAAGCTCGCCAATAGTAGCGAATTTTGCCGACTTGATAATCTGTTCATAAAGCACTGAAAGACGCTCGTTCATGTCTGATACTTTATTATAGCCTCGAATATTATCAAGAGAAATAGCGGCGCTATAAACAATGCTTCTAAGCTCAGATAAGTGCATCGAGCTTAAAGGGAAATCTGGATTCTGCTTCGCAATGAAAAGCCCATAATCCTCGGCTCGCAAAATAATTGGTATAAGAATCAATAAACTTGATTCCTCTCCTTCTTTTGCGTCTAAATCTGGAATGCTGCTAATTTCTTTTTTTTCAAGCGCCCAATCTGTTATTCCGCTTTCTTCAAGTTTTTTTAAAGTGCTTATTAAAAAACCTGTAATCGAGCTATCAAAAAAAGAGATTAGATTTTTTTCTTCATTATAATAAAAAATATTATTTTCAACAATAGAGAAATTTTTTAAAAGTATTTCCTGCAATAAAATATATACTTCTTTGACCGAAGCCAAGCCGAGAAAACTGATGTTTACGCATTCCACAACCTTATCAACGTTGTCGTTTTCATCGTTGTTTATATTTTCTCTATTATCCATTTAATTTTTGAAAAAAATTAAGTATATTAAAACAAATTTATGACATTATTTTTATAATTTCAATTTAATTTAATAATAAATATAAGAAAATAAATGAATATGAAAAAGTTTATTTTAATTGACGGAATGTCGCTTGTATTTCGTTCCTATTACGCCCTTTTCAACTCAAATTTAAAGTCTCCAAGTGGCGAGCAAACGGCTGCAGTTTTCGGGTTTGCTAACGCATTAACATCTATTCTTGAGCGCGATAAACCAGATTATATTTCTG
>JAAYJM010000077.1 GCA_012522895.1 Ignavibacteria bacterium | reverse complement strand
TTCTAAATACTTTTTATTAAAAATACTTTCAAATTTTATACCGAAAAGCCTTTCAGCAGCTTGATTAAAAAGAAAGATCCTTCCTTCGTTATCCATTGCCAGAACAGCATCGCTTATATTATCTAAAATCAATTCAGTATATTGTTTTACTTTTTTATGCTCGATTCGCAAATGTTGATATCGCCTTCTTGTAATCAAAAAAATAATTAAAAGCAAACTAAGGACAAAAAATGTTGAGCTAGCAATGATTATCCTTCTGCTCGAAGCGCTTTGAATGATATTTATATTTTTCAAAGAAATTGCAATTCGAGTAATAAAAACGTCATCTTCATCTAAAATCACTGGTGCAGCGACTTCCAAAATTTCTTCTTTTTCAAAGAAGTCAATTCGGGTCAAAGTAATTTTTTCATTGTAAATTTTTAAAAGAAAGCTATCCCTTTCAATAGAAGAAAGCTCGGTAATTTTTTTTGAAGCAGAAAAAATTCCATCTAAATCTTGAAGAACAATGTATGCTATATCGGGATTGTCGCCAATGTCCAATATTTGTTTGCCAATCCCAAATTGATTTCTCAGCTCAATTAATTTTTCCAAAGAATAGCCAACAACAATACAGCCGCTTTTGCTTTCTCTTTGTCTTGCAAGGGCATACATTTGCTCATCGTTTTGCTCGTTGCGAATAATACCGAGGTCAATCCATTGGTAATTTTCCGAAAAAACTTCGTCTAAATCGTCCAACAAATCATTATCAATTTCTTTTTTAAAATCTTTATCGCTGTTAATAAAAATAATTTTTCCTTTTTCATCAATAATTGAAATGTATGCAATTTCAAATTCTTCTGCATAATTGATTAAATCAGAGTTTGAAAGCTTTTTTTCTTTTTCAATATGAGCAATGTATGAGGCGGCAATATTAAGATTTTTCACATAAAGATTTTCCAGCTCATTATTAGTTTTTATTGAATTATAAATACCGAGATTTAAAGTTTCAATCAACGTAAGCGATTCAATTTCCAATGCGTTAATTAAATCGTTTTTACTCTCTTTTAGCTCATACAAAGTAAAAAGAATCAGAATTGCAGCAACGAAAACCGAGAGGAGAACAGCTAATTGATATTTCTTATTTATTAAAAACATAAAGCAAAAATGATTTTACATAAACAGTAAATTAAAAAAATTTCTTGTTTATTCCATAAATTATTGTTAATTTGCAATTATAATTGGTGCCGTAGCCAAGTGGTTAGGCAGCGGTCTGCAAAACCGCCAACGTAGGTTCGATTCCTATCGGCACCTCTTTTTTTTTTAATTTTTTTTGGTTTATGGCTGGAACAACATCAGATTTAAGACCCGGGGCAGTGATAATGTTTAACGGAGAACTGAACACAGTTTTAGAATCAGAGCATAGGACACCGGGGAATTTACGTGCATTTTATCAGGTGAAAATGCGCAATTTGAAAACAGGGAAACTTTACGAAAACCGCTTTCGTTCAGGCGAATCAATTGAATTCGTTCGCGTTGAAAAAATAAATTATCAATATCTTTATAACGATGGCATAAATTTTTACTTTATGAACCCAGAAAACTACGAGCAAATCCCTGTAGAAGCTGAATCAATCGGCGATTCCGTGAGTTTTCTAAAAGATAATCAAGAAGTGCAGCTTACTTTCGTTGACAACAGTGTCATCGGAGTTGAGTTGCCCACTCACGTCATTTTAAAAGTTGAGCATACCGAGCCAGGCTTGCGAGGCGATACAGCAACCAACGTATTAAAGCCCGCTACTCTCGAAACCGGCGCCACTGTGAACGTCCCTATATTTATCAATAATGGCGAAGTGAATAAAGTGGACTCACGCAATAATTCTTACGTTGAA
>JAAYJM010000076.1 GCA_012522895.1 Ignavibacteria bacterium | reverse complement strand
GGCTATAATCAAGAAAAACGAATATACTTTGAATATATTTTGTGAAATAAGTCAATATTGCTAGTAGCCATCCTTTAAAAAAATAAAAAAAGCCCAAGCTATTTTTAGTTTGGGCTTTTTTGTTCTGAATAAATAAATATTGTTTATTTATTATCATAAATGATGAAACTCTGCTTTCTCCAAAGCTAAGCACAACATTATAAATACCGCTTGCTAAATTGCTGACATCAAAATTGGCTTTGTGCAATCCAGCAGAATATTGATTTCTTGCAAAGTTTGCAACTAATTCTCCTGTGCTTGAATAAATTTGAATTTCCGCAGAGCCTTCGCTTGGCAAATTAAATTCAAACAAAGTGGAGCTTGCAGCTGGATTTGGTATGTTTCTTATAAAAGCGCCGTAGCCCAAGTCTTCACTTATTGCGGCTTTTGCAAGGTATATCGAATTAGCTTTGTATCTAATCGACTCGCCCGAAATATTACTTGTAATTTCTTGAATAGCCATTAAAGTAATATCTTTGCAACTCTTGCTTTCTATGTCGAATAGTTTAGCACTAATGAATTCAGCCTCCTTAGCGCCAAAGCTATTTTCGTCGAGCATATCTTTACCCCAAACGGTGATAGCTGCAATTCCATTTGAAACAACAGCAGAGCCAATTAGCATATTGCTTTCATTGTATACGCCAATTTCATTTCCTTCCTTGCCTTCGATTCTAAGTATCAAAGTGGCATTATTTCCACTCTTGGCACATTGAGGAATCAAATGCTTGGGACTTGGAGTAATAAAGCCCAAATCAGATTTTTGAGCTGAATTATCTGGATAAGTAAGAAGCGCATTCTCGTTCATATATAGATAATAACCTTCGCCGGGCTGCATATAAGCCAAGCTATTCACACCGTAAATTGGTATATAAAGTCCGCCAGCATTGTTCTTTGCTAAGAAAAGATTGTTCTCTATGTTAGCAAGAGCAAGAGCAGGCGAAATGCTATTATCTCTAAGGTAAGCCGATAAATTCCAGCCGCTGAACAGATCAATCGGACTATTTTCTGGATAGATTTTTGTTCCAGTAATATTTAAAATATCACTTGAAGACATATTAATCAAATATGCACTTGTGTTTATCCAGTCTCCAATTGAATTAAGCCCGAACTCTGGATCATACATTTGACCATCTGCGTCTTTCATCACTCTCAAATTGTTTACAACAGGAGCAAACATTTCTTCAATATCTGCGTCTTGTGGAGCAATATAACTTGAAATAATGCTCCAGCCCGAAGCTAAGGAAAGCTCCATCATATCAGAGCTTGAAACCACAAGCGAAGAAAGCATTGAAAATCCATTTGGCTCAAAATAATCATTTCCAAGTTGGTATGTTGCAATCGCATCCCATTCGCGTGAAAGAGCGGCATCCCAAATTTTAAAGACAAATGTTTCATTGTCCGCATATCCTTCTTTTTCTGGTGTGCTTGGGTCATCTCCCCAAACTCTAATGCCGAGGTTAGAGCCGTCCCAAGCTCCATAACCGGCGCAATACCAATCACCGCCTGGCTCTTTTTCATAGAACAAACCAACTGCATCGCCTTCTGCGATAGGTCTATCGCCTATCATCGGGTTAATAGCAGCTGGAACAATTATATCTGCATAAACATTTGTTTCATCATATTCCCAAGGAATTTCTAACTGAGTTGTGAAAGTCCAGACCTCAGACCAATCACTTAAAATTCCATTGCTATTAACACGAACTCTCCAATAGCATGTTTCATTGTAGCCAAATTCATAGACAATGCTTGAAGCTGAGCTTATTTCATTTATAAACATATCGCCAAAGTCAGAATCGTAAGCAGCTTGTATCTGGTAATAATAATCTGGCAAAATATCTTCCCAAATAAATTCAGTTACAAGCGGAACTCCATTTGCGCCATTTACCGGCGATAATAAAGTTGGAGTAGGAGTGATTGTTGAGAATTTCCAAACATTAGACCACCTACCTACGTTTTCTCCGTCAGATGTGTTTACTCTCCAATAATACAAGCTTGCCTCGGACAAAGTGCCAGCGGGCACCTGATAAGATGTTCCGCTAAAGATTTCTTGCTCGCTTACTAATGGATAAAAATTAGAATTCTCTGCTATTTGTAAATTATAAAGCACCGCTCCTTCAACATCTGACCACTCGAGCAATGGACTTAGATCAACATTATATGCATTATTAGAAGGAGCAATAAGAATTGGCTGCTCAGGACCCGTGCCGCCAATACCGAATGCCATATTTGGACGCATATTCCAAACATTCATCCATTGTGGGTCGGTGCAGGTTAAATCGTCTTCCCAGCCCCTGTAGTAGCAAGAGGAATTAAACGGTGTTTGGGTCCAATAAGTGCCCTCATTGGCGCTACTCCAATTCCAATTATTATAGCAAATATCAACTAATATATTTGAAACACCATCCCAAACAAAAGCTTCTTCAAATTCATGTGTATTCCAGCCAAGAGTTGGTGTGTAGTCAACAGGACCATATACTAAGTTCCAACCGCTAAGAATCCAGTCACTATAATCAAATTGCGAAATACTAGTGTTTTTTAAACTTATTGTGTAACCCTGCAAGGTTTGCCCTGAGTTAATTTGGGCTACATTAAAGGCAATTGAATGGAGCGCGCCTTCGCTTATACCACTATCAAACAACTCCTCTGCCAAAATTAAATACTGCTGCTTTGCGCTCGGATCTGCATTGCCATAAGCTGCTGGATAATCCCATTGTCCATTGTATTGCGTGCCATCTCCAGCTAAGAAATAAGAACCTGTGGTAAATGTTCTTGTTTCCGACCAGATATTTTCGCTGCAAGGGCTAAGCATCATAACTCGCCAGAAAAATTGAGTATTCAAGGCTAAAGCTCTAATAGGACAACTTGATTGCGTCAAGCTTGCATCATCAACAACTAAGTTTTCAAAGTTCTCATCAGTTGCTAATTGTAAATGATAAGAGGAAGCTGCTATATGCCCAGTCCAAACAAAATTTAAGGAGCTTAAGCAATCCTCAGCGCCATCATCGGGAGAAATTAGAGTTGGGGTTGGCAAAGTTTCGCCTTCTGTTATAAAATTAAAGGTTTTTGACCAAAAGCTGACATTCTCGCCGTCAAATGACCTTACCCTCCAATAATACATTTCATTATTATTTAACTCAACTGATTCTGGTAATTGAAATTCCACATTTTCAATATCAGATTCCTGATATAAGGGCATTGCAAAATCTGGATCAGAGCCAAGTTGAAATATGTAACTTTCCGCATCAAGGCCTTCCCAAGTGAATAATGGAGAAACTGGGTTGCAAATAGATTTATGCTCGGGAGAAGAAAGCTGTGGCGGGAAAAAACCGGTTAAGTCTATTCCAAATCTCATATTTGGTCTCATCCAAGTTCCAGACCACCAATTTATATAGTCCATTGCACATAAATTTGGATTACCCGATTCGGAGTGCATTCGGAAAAGCAGTTCATTTGTTTCATGGCAATACATCATTGGGGCATTATTTGATTCATTAAGATTATTGAAACAAACAAAAATTAAAACGTTTGATACTCCATCCCAAATAAATGGATTATCGAAATAGTGCGTGTTCCAGCCTAATGAAGGAGTATAATCCTCTGGACCGAAAACAGTAGTAAAGTTATCGAAATCCCAAGAACCTTGAAGGTCGCTTACTGCGGTATGTTTCATACTTATAGTAAATTCACGAGCAGCAGCATCTCCAAATACAGAAGCTACGTTGAAAGAAAGCGAGGTTAATGCCCCCTCGATTGCACCAGCATCTATAAGCTCGCTTGCCAGCACTAAGTAATGATTCATCGAACCATACTCTCTTAAATTATAAGGGCCAAGCCATTCATCTTGGTATGTCCCTTCGCCAACCACAATGCTTGAGCCAGTAGTGAAAGTAAACACTTCCGACCAATCGCCTTCGCTGCAATCGTTTGTCATTTTCACTTTCCACCAATACTGCGTGTTCGTGCTTAATTCTGCACCACTGTAGCGAGAAGTAGTAAGATATGGCAAGTCAACAATGATACCTTCAAAATCTTCATCAGCAGCTATTTGCAAGTTATAGAAAGAAGCTCCTGGGTTAGATTGCCAAGAAAACATTGGGGAAACCATGCCATCTTCAGCTCCGTTAACAGGGCTCAATAAGACAGCTTGTGGAAGCTCGCCCTCAGTAACAAATGACCAGCGGGAAGACCAATAGCTTATGCAATCATCTTCACCAAAAGCTTGAACTCGCCAATAATAAGGAGTTAAATAATCTAAAGTAACTGATTCTGGTAAAAGTATGTAAGGTGCATCAAGCTCTTGTTCAGAATAAATAATGTCGCTAAAATCTCTATTAGTAGAAAGCTCGAAATTATAGTAAAGCGCGTTTTCAACCGTCTCCCATGCGAAGTTTGGAGTCAAGGAGTTACAAACACTCTTATCTATCGGTTCTGCCAGTGCTGGAAATGCAAGACAGGCGGGGCTGAAAGGTATTGCAAGCGAGGTTAGCATTAAATAATCTGGGAAAGAGCCAACCATAGTTGCAGCACCACTCTCTACATCAATTGTAAATAGATAGCCCATGTAATCGACATATCCCGCCCAATATAAAACATTGTTTGCTTTGTCAAACTCTAAGTCCTGCTCATATTCAGCATTGTAGCCTAATGGACCAATCAAGGTGGGAATGCCAGTGTATTTATCTATCATATAAAGATTGTCGTCAACTGGACAAATCGTGTATAGATCGCCATCAACTGAGCAAGCAAGACCAAAACAATCCACCATCCCAAGCTCGCCGACTAATTCTATTTCTGCACTTTCCAAGTCTATCGTAAATAGAGCCGAATTTCCGTAAGAAAGTCCATACATCGTGCTTGTTTGCTCGTCATAGCTAATGCCACGAAATTCTACACTTAGGGTTCCTATGTAATTTCTTTCTCCTGTTTCTAAATTAAACGAAAAGAATTCTTGTGACCAAGGAGTAGCTGCATACCATGAGCCATCTGCCCAGGCGCCGGCGTAAACGTTATCATAATCTTGTTGCTCATCAATGACAAACATATTTTGTGGATCATTTAAGGCAAACATTACCGGCCCTGGTAGCATATTATCTGTCCACCAGTTGTTATAGCCATAAGCAAAGGGAACATTGCTGGTGCTAAAGGTCCAAGCTTCTGAAAATGGACTTTCTGAGCACTCGTTCTCTGCTTGCACTCTCCACCAAAACTGGGTATTAAGATCTAAATTTTGAACAGTAATTTGATTTGAATAAGCAAAAACTTCTCGATAGACAGTCTCAAAGTCTTCGTCTTTTGAAAGTTGAACTGTATATAACTGAGCTCCAACAATTTCCTCCCAAGATAAAACAAGCGTTGGGTTTTGCTCAGTTTCATAGTTGCTTGGATAAACTAATAGTGGCTCAGGCAAATCACCTTCAGTTATAAAGCTCCATTTTTGAGACCAAAAACTTGTTACCTCACCATCAGTAGCATTTACTCGCCAATAATATTTGCTTAATTCATTCAAAGCTGCTGGCACTAAATAATCGTTACTTGTAATTCCAGCTTCTTCAAGCACCAAGCCATAAAAATCTGGGTCTTCTGCAATTTGAAGTGCATAGCTATTAGCGCCTTCAACAGGGCCCCATTGCAAAAGCGGCTCTGTTATAACACAAACAGAATTATTTGCTGGATCTTCAAGCGCAGGCGGCATAATTGCAGCTTGCTCTAAAGAAAATTGCATATTCGGACGCATATAATTTATATTAACCCATTGTGGGTTGGTGCATACGTTCGGATCGTAATCATTTTGAAAATAGCGAGTAGCAACATAATCGCAATAAGACCAATAGCAGGACTCATTGTAAGTATAGCTCAAATTATTAAAGCATATATCAACTAAAACGTTGGATGCTCCATCCCAAAAAAATGGTGCTGTAAATTCGTGAACATTCCAGCCCAAAACGGGAACATAAGCATTAGATAAATATACAGAGGTAAAGCCATCTAATTCCCAAGGACCGTCTAAATCCTCTGCGCTAGTAAGTTTAAGCTTTATTTCATAGTTTTGCAAAGGAGTGCCTACATTTACCATAGCAACGTTAAACCCAAGGGAAGTAAGAAAGCCAGGGCTTGCACCTGCTTCAAACAATTCTTCCGAAGGAATTAAAAACTGCTGCTTGCAGCCACCATACCAATTGCCATAGCCAGTCGGATAGCCCCATTGATCATTAAAATCAGTTTCCTCTCCTATATAAAAGAAGGAGCCTGTTGTAAAAGTAAATACTTCCGACCAATCGCTTTCGCTAAAGTCGTTAAACATTTTAACTCGCCACCAGTATTGGGTTACCATTTCTAAAGCGCTTGGTATGTATTTGCTTTCCGTCAGAGATTCATCGTCAACAATTAAATCAGAAAAATCTTCATCGGACGCAATTTGCAAACGGTAATTCGAGGCAGCTATATGTTTTTCCCAAGACATGAGTGGATTCGCAACTATTCCTCCAGCTCCATTAGAGGGCGTCAGCAAAGTAGCTTGCGGGAGGTCGCCGCCTGTGACGAAAGAAAATTTCTTTGACCAAGCAGTGTATTCTCCGCCAGCAGTTTGTCCCCGGACTCTCCAAAAATACTTTGTTGTTTCCTCTAATCTATCCCCCTCTGCTATCTGATAGCTTAATGTGTTAATACCAGTTATATCAAGCACAGTTTCATTGAAGTTATTGTAAAGGGAAATTTGGATATTATAAGAATTTACTCCAGATGCTGCAGTCCACTGGAAAAAAGTTAGAACATCTGTTCCAAATTCAGCATTTTCCGGCGCAACTAAGTCCGGCGGAATCATTCCATATTGCATTAAAGAATATGCAAAAAAGGTATTCGGTTCACCTTGGACAACTCCACCAAGAATAAGATAACCGGGCATCAGATCTAAGGAGCTAAACAGTCCGCCAGCAACTGGATTGTAAACATCAGACTCAAAATCTTCCTTTACATTGTGCCACAGTCCTGTCGGAGCACCAGTCGCAAGGCTGATTTGAGCAATTCCAGCATCGCTTCCATAGCAAGATTGCGAGTGAACCCAGAGATAGGGTCCTCCTTCGCTTATGTTATCATACGCTGAGCCGAACAGACCGGTCATCCTGTGAGTTGAAAATGGAATAGTATTCGTGATATTACCGCCTCTATCTACGCAGATAATATCGCTTTGCCAATTTCCACACCAAAATTTGTCTTGGTCTGAATCGTAGGCAATATGTCTAATTCGGGTGCCGGCAACTGTAATTGTGCCAACTAATGATTGAGAAGAAAAATCCATTATGAATATTTCTCCGCTATTATCGGTATTACTACCATAAAAGTATTCACCATCGAAGGTTAAATCTTTTATGCGATCGATACCAGGTATTGCAAAGGTTTCAATGAGATTCCCATCTAAATCATATTTAGCAAAATCTCCATATTGCCAAAAAGCCGTGTAAAGGAAAGTTCCATCAGTTTCGGCGCCTGCTTGGTAATCGCCTGCTTGAGACGATATGTTATATGACCAGAGCATCTCCCAATCCTGAGCTTTTGATTCCTTAAAGCCAAGAAAAAAGAGTAAGAAAAAAAGTATCGTTATAAAACGATAATTGAATAATTTTTCCATGATTGTCTCCACAATAAAAAATAAAATTGATTGCCACTTATGAATTGCTTAATATTGTAAGGCTACAAGCCTATCAACGCGGAAAAGCTCCGCTTCGCTAATACATAACTATGAAAACAAATATACAATATTTTTATAATAAAAACAAATATACAATATTTTTATAATAATAAAAAGGAATTTTTTTTGATCTGTTAAAGAAATAACGTTAAGGAATATCACTTATTTTCAAGGCATCGTCAACAGAATATTTGCCGATTTTTGTTCTTCGTAAGTCGAATAAATAAGCTCCGCAGCCAAGCTTTTCTCCTATATCGTTTGCTAAGGAACGAATATAAGTGCCTTTCGAGCAGTCGATAGTGATCTGAAGAAAGGGCATATCAATTTTTTCAATTTTTATACTTTTCACATTAACTATGTTAGGCGCTATCTCAATTTCTTTTTCTTCTCTTGCGTATCGGTAAAGACGCTTCCCTTTGATCTTTTTAGCTGAAAAAATCGGCGCTTTTTGACTTATTTCTCCAATAAATTCTAAGCTGGCATTAATAATATCATCGATTGTGATTTGAGAGTAATCTTTTATATTTTCTTCTGGGAACTCGCTGTCGAAGGATTTTGTTGTTGCGCCAAGCTTTAAAAGCGCGCTGTATCTTTTATCTAACGCCTGTAAGCTATTAATGCTTTTCGTAGCTTTTCCAAACGCGAGTATAAGAAGTCCGGTCGCCAAAGGATCAAGGGTGCCGCAATGCCCAATTTTTTTTATTTTGCTAATCCCCCGCATTTTCGCAACTACGTCAAAGGAGGTCCAATCCTTGTCTTTATCAATTAGAGCGTAAGCGCCATCTCGCCCCGCATTTTCAAGCCATTGGTCGAAAAAGGGAAGCGTGCTTTTGCTCAGAAAATTTTTTTTATCAATCATTATCAGTCGTTTTAACTGAATTAATTAGTTTTTGTATATTTTCCATTTCGCTCAAAGTGTCGTCAAGGAAAAATCGCAGTTCTGGAACGCGTCTGAGTTGAAGTTTGGAAGCTATTTGATAACGGATTTGTTTATTTTTTTCTTCTAAAATTTCTATGAATTTTCCGGGGGTGATTTTACCACCAAAGACAGTTAAATACACTTTTGCAATTTGCAAATCTTTTGAAAGGCGAACCGCTGTAACAGTTGCAAGCCCAGCTGAAAATTCGGAAGCTAAATCACTTATTGGACTTACAAGGCTTTTTTTAACCTCGCTAGCCACTCTCTCTGCTCTTATCGACATATTTTTTATTATATTTTATTAATAGCTCAGATCATTATGCAAAAAGAATTAACTTTTTATTTAACAAATATATAAAATTATTGCTTTAGCAATGCTATGCAAATTATTTGTTATAGTTTCTTTCGCCGAAAATAGTTGTTCCAATACGCAGAAGAGTTGCTCCCTCTTCTATTGCAATTTGATAATCGCTCGACATACCCATAGAAAGATGCAGCATACCGTTGCCCGGAAAGTCCTTATTCAGCTTTTCGAAAACTTTATAAAGCAGCTTAAATTCTTTACGGGTAATGCTTTCATCATTAGAAAATGAACCTATGGTCATCAAACCTTTAATTGAGATATTTTTTAGAGTTGAAACTTCTTCAAAGAGCTTTGCAGCCTTATCGGGAGGGCAGCCAAATTTTGATTCCTCGGCCGAGCTATTTATTTGCAATAAAATATCAATACTTTTATTAACTTTTTCAGCCTGTCGCGAGATTTCCTTAGCAAGCGAAAAGCTATCGACAGAATGAATTAAAGAAATAAATTCGACAATAGATTTCACTTTATTTCTTTGCAAATGCCCAATGAAATGCCATTTTGGATTATAGCTTAAATAATCCATTTCTCGATGCTTTGCGCTTAATTCCTGCACGTAATTTTCGCCAATATTTTCTATTCCAGCATCAAGAGCTAATTTAATAAGCTCGACTGGCTTTGTTTTTGCAACTGCTATAACAGAAATATCTTTGGGATCACGTCCGCATTTTACAGCACTATTTTTTATGCTTTCATTTATTTCATTCCAGCTCTTTTGTATGCCAATTTGAGCATTATAATTTGATTCTGCAGTCATAACAATTAATATAAAAAATTAAAATAAATAATTAAAAACGATAGTAAAAAAAAATCCCTCGAAAGGAGGGAGCTTTGTTTATATTTTAAGATTGCACAAAAACAAAAACTTTCAAAGAGGAGAAGATGCCAGTTCTACTATTTTATTATAATTCAGTTTATTATAATTCAGATATATCAAGCATATTTGCTTGACTTTAATCTTATAAAAATCTAAGTTTTGCACAAATTTTTTATGCTTTTTTTTCGATAAGGTTAACGGCAATTTTGAAACTATTAGCAAAAGAAAACTATACTGCTTCTTCCTCCGAGACTGCTTCTTCTACATCAACCAGCTTGCCGTTATCCATCACTAAATAATTGTCAAAATAAACTGTTGGTTTTTTCACTAATCCATCAATATGGAGCTTGACTGCAATTTTTCCGCCCATACCTACATTATTCCCAAAAGCAATGTGTATAGTTCCTAAAACTTTTTCATCTTCAAGAATATTTCCAGTCAGTTTGGCTTTGTAGTTAGTTCCAATGCCAAATTCTCCAATTGCAAATGCCTCTTCGCCAGCTTTATTAAGCATATTAGAAAGTTTATCGGCTTCCTCTTTTCCAGAGATTGACTTTGCGTAACCGTCTTTCACTTCAACTGTAACAGGATCTTTAAGCAATCCAATGCCTGCGATGGAGCCATCAAAAACGATTATTCCATTCGATTTTCCTTCTGTAGGAGCGAGATAGACTTCTCCAGAAGGTAAATTGCCATAATCTCCAATATTACGAAGAACGCCAGTGCTTGAAATCACCTTGCGATTTTTCACATACAAAGTAATATCGGTTCCGAGTTTTGTGATTACTCGTATCCTTTGAACTTTCTTCATTTTCTCGGCAACAGTTTTTGTTGTCTCAATAATTTTATTTGGATCTGCGCTGAGGCAGCGAGTTAAAGTGTCAAGCGTTATGCTGGGCATTGTTGCAACTCTAACCCCAAGGTCTGAGGCTATTCTCCGGGCGTCAGTATGAGTTAAGGAGCGGTATGTGGGGCATACTACTGCATCAACTTTTCTCATCAAAGAAGCGATTTGATCTGGTGGTTCTTCTCCGTTCAACTCGCGAGAGCGCATCTCTATAAGAAATGATTCGCTTGCAATGCTCGAGCCAGCCTCATATAGAGCATAGCCAATTTCTCGCATTTGCTCATCAGTTACAACAAGAAAGGTCTCGTCTTGGGTTAAACATAAAAAATCCTTAACAGCTGTTAATGCTGCTTTTTGTAATTTTGGTTGTGTTGCCATAATAACTATTTATTTGTTTTAAATTCTTACTTTTTTGGTAAAAAGCGTTTTTTTTGCTAAGAATAATTGCAATATAATAAAAAAAATCGAATTGCAAAACTTATTTTTCATATTTTCTTATAAATATGATTTATATATAAGTTATCAGCTTAAACAAAATAACAGCTTCGAACAAGTATTACTTTATCTATACTACAAGCTAAGTCCATCTTCGCAATTATTCATTTGAAAACAAGTAAAGCTATTCAAAGTGGAAAAGGCTGAAATGAGCAATGTTAAAATTCAGCTGCCAATTTTTCTAATAATTAAACAAACCTAAAAAAAGTCCGAACTGAGCGCTAAAGCCGTTTGCGTTAATAGCCTTTGGAACATTTACTAAGTTTGAATATTCGTGTATTTTCCATTCCCAATCGCCAGTCAAAGCAAAAGAATAGTTATAAGCAACATTTCCTCGAATCATAAAGTAAGGCGTTAAAGTCCATTCAATAGACAAACTCGGCTGTATAAAAGAAAATGTAGTTTTTGCCCTATTCATAAAATTCAAACTATCCACTTTTGTGTTAAAGTCTTTCCAATCATACTCTTTGGCTCCTTGGTAAGATTCAAGTGTAAGTCCTCCCCAACCAACATTTATCCCGGGCAGAATTGCAAGCGATTTAATAGGCACATATCCATAATCCACATTAAAACCAGTTAGGGAAAGGGAATATTCCAGCCCTCGCTCAAGTTTTGCGCCATCAATATCAATGTTTGTCTTTTGGATTTTTGAGCCAGTCGCACCAAAAAAACCTACTCTAATATTTGGAATGATACCAATTCCAGTGAAGCCCTGAACTCCATTTAAATAAATTGGTGCTT
>JAAYJM010000075.1 GCA_012522895.1 Ignavibacteria bacterium | reverse complement strand
GTGTGAATAACTACTATGAAAATATCAATAGGCGCCGACCACGCAGGCTTTGAATACAAAAAATTGTTAATCGAGTGGCTGAAAACCCAGGAGCATCAAATATTAGATTTTGGTGCTTTTTCTACCGATTCAGTAGATTATCCCGATTATGCCTACCCAACTGCTGAAGCAGTAGCGGCTGGAATTGCAGATTATGGAATAGTAATTTGTGGCACAGGAATTGGAGTGAGCATTACTGCTAATAAAGTAGCAGGCGTAAGAGCTGCAGTTTGTTGCAACGCAGAATTAGCAAAATTTGCTCGCGAGCATAATAATGCTAATGTGCTTGCGCTTGGAGCAAGATTTATTGACTTTGAGCTTGCGAAAAGCATAGTAAAAACCTTCATTGAGTCTGAGTTCCAAGGAGGAAGGCACATGATTAGAATTGAAAAAATACATAATTTAACTGGAATCTAAGAATTATCCAGATCTTTGTATGGAAATGAAAAGCATACCTGTTTTAAAAATCCATTATGTCTTATATAAAAAGAAAGAGTATAATAACAATATTAGGAAAGTATTAAAATGGCATTTTACGAAAAAAAAGATAGTAGCAATAGCGGCAATATTTTTGAAGCTCCAATTATCGATATTGCTGATTTAAAGAAAAAGCGCATTGCCGAGCTAACCTCTATTGCGAAAAGCATGGGAATAATGAACCTAAATGAGCTTCGTAAGCAAGAGCTTATTATGAAAATTATTGAAGTTCAAACAACAGGTATCACAGCCGATATGCAAATAGAAGGGCTAATAGCTGGCGAGGGTGTTTTAGAAGTGCTTCCAGATGGTTATGGCTTTCTTCGCTCAAGCGATTACAACTATTTGCCATCGCCAGATGATATTTACGCCTCCCCCTCTCAAATAAAAAAGTTTGGAATGAGAACCGGTGATTTAGTTCGAGGGCAGGTTCGTCCCCCGAAAGATGCAGAAAGGTTTTATGCACTGCTAAAAGTTGAGCATATTAACTACCAGCACCCCGATACAATACGCGATAGAAAATTATTCGATAACCTAACTCCGCTTTATCCGGACAGCGGAATGAATCTTGAGGTAAGTCCAAGCGAATACTCAATGCGTGTTTTAAATCTGCTTTGTCCAATTGGAAAAGGGCAGCGTGGATTGATAGTCTCTCCACCCAAGGCTGGCAAGACTATTTTGCTTCAACAAATTGCTAACAGCTTGTCTAAAAATCACCCTGAAATTATTCTCATTGTCTTGCTGATTGATGAAAGACCAGAAGAGGTTACCGATATGGAACGCAATGTGAAAGCAGAAGTCGTTGCCTCTACTTTTGACGAGCCTCAAGAAAGACACGTCCAAGTTGCCGATATGGTCCTTGAAAAAGCAAAGCGCTTAGTAGAAGCAAAAAAAGACGTTGTAATCCTGTTAGATTCGATTACTCGCTTGGCAAGGGCGCATAATACGGTAGTTCCACACTCTGGGAAAATTCTTTCCGGTGGTGTTGATGCAAATGCTCTTCATAAGCCGAAACGATTTTTTGGAGCAGCGCGTAACGTGGAGGAAGGCGGCTCGCTTACAATTATTGCAACCGCACTTGTGGAAACAGGCAGCAGAATGGACGAAGTGATTTTCGAGGAATTTAAGGGAACCGGGAATATGGAACTTGTTCTGGACCGCCGGATTGCCGATAGAAGAGTATTTCCAGCTATTGACGTTAACCGCTCCGGAACTCGCCGCGAAGAATTGCTTATCCCGGCAGACGAGCTAAGCCGAATTTGGATTTTACGAAAAGTATTAAATGAATTTCAGCCAGTCGAGGCAATGGAATTTCTTGTTAGCAGGTTAAAGGGAACAAAATCAAATAGAGATTTTCTTATGTCAATGAACTCATAATTTAAAGGGAAAGAAGATGACAAAAGCTGGACCAAAAAAATCTATCAGCAAATCTAAAAATGTCTCGGACTCAAAGCCAATCATTCCAGAAAAATATCATAATCTTTTTTATATAGCTGTAATTTTTCTTTTGGTTTTCATTTTCTTCGGCTCTGCAATTTTTGGAGCTGGGTTTAATGCAAGCGATAACGTTGCCTCAGAAAGTTTTAAAACTTATTTAGAGAGCTGTAAAAAAGATGGAAATTTTGCCCATTGGATACCTTATATTTTTAGTGGAATGCCTGGCTATGCTTCTTTGCTTTTAACGGGAGCAAGAACCTGGGACTTCTTTTTCACTATAATATTTGGAGCTATTGGGATTTTTGGCAAAACATTTAATAGCGATCTTGCTCGCGTAGTTACTTACTATGTGATTTACGGAATTGGTATGTATTGGCTAATGCTAAGCAAGAAGCAAACGAAATATGTTGCTTTTTTTGTGGCTGTTGCTGCAATTTTTTCTACTTGGGTGATCACCTGGGCTATGATTGGGCATAATACAAAACCAATAGTGCTTGCGATGCTGCCTTATATTTTCCTCAGTATTGAAAAATTAAGGGAAAAGATTTCAATTTACATAGTTGCCTTTCTTGTCTTAGTTTTGCACGTCTTTATTGAGGGAGGGCATTTGCAGATGATTTTCTATTCTGCTTGTGCAATTGGCATTTACTACGTCTTTGAATTTATTAGCAGATTAATAAAAAAAGCGGAGCCTCTAAACGTAATTTGGTCTGCTTTAATGCTTGCTCTTTGCTTTGGCTTAGCTTTTTTAATGTCGGCAGATAGGTATTTAAGCACGATGGAATATACGGAATATTCTACTCGCGGCTCCGCCCCACTGAAAAATATTGACGAAAAAGTTGCCCAAGATAAAAGCGGCGGCAATAGCTACGATTATGCTACTATGTGGTCTTATAGCCCAGGGGAAACAGTTACTTTTTTGATTCCAAGCTATTTTGGCTATGGGATGCGGCATTTCACTCCACAAGGCGCCTCGAAAGAACAAGCAATGCTTTTCCCAACGTATTGGGGGCAGAAAGAGACTGAGGACTCCCCTCCTTATATGGGTATAATGGTTTTAGCTCTCGCTGTAATCGGCTTCATTTTTTACAGAAAAGACATCTTTGTTCAAAGCATGTTTGTGATTGTGCTATTTTCCCTGTTCCTGTCTTTTGGGAAAAATATGCCTTTGCTCTATGATTTTTTCTATAATAATGTTCCAAGTTTTAATAAATTCCGCGCTCCGAGTATGTCGCTTGTTTTGATGCACTTTGCTGTGCCAATTCTTGCTGGCTATGGTATTTCGGCAATTATAAAATTTAGAGAAGAGGCGCTTGAGCTTTCAAAAAAATATGTAAATGCAACATTTATCTGCTCGGGTATTTTTCTCTTTTTAGCTATTGTTTTCGCTCTTATTTTCAAAGATTCATACATCCAAGCAGTTAGCGAAAGCAACTCAATCGCCCGTTATCTTCAATATTTTCAAAATCTCCCAGATTTTATTTATTCTAAAATGATTGGCGATTGGTTTATAGCGGCTTTTATTTTGATAGCCTTTTCTTTGCTTATTTGGGCATTTATTCAAAAGAAAATGACTAGCAATTATTTTTTCTTTGCTCTTTTTGCAATTTTAGTTTTCGATTTATGGCGCATTGATTTTAATAGGCTCGAGGTTTCCAAAGAAAATATGAATAAGGAAATTTTTAGTAAATACGAGCAAATTTTTGCTGGTTTAAAGCAAGACGATAGTATTTTCAGAATTGCAGACTTTGCCTCTGAGCATTCCAATATTGCTGCCTACTTTGAGCTTGAAAATATTAACGGCTACCATTCAGCAAAACTGCGTGTGTATCAGGATTTAATGGACTTAGCAAATAGCGAGGGCTACGAAGGCTCTACCTCTATTTTGCACAATCCTTTCCTTTGGAATTTAATGAACGTTAAATATATAATTGGCACGCAAAGGAATGAGCAAACTGGCGAGCAGGCAGCTCAAATCTACCCAAACCCGGAAGCATTGCCGCGCGCTTTCTTTGTCGATTCCATTGAAGTTGCCGAGCCTCTTAAAATACTGCAAAATCTGAAAGAAGGGAATTTTAATCCTTTAAATAAAGCATACATCGAAAAGCCCTTAGCCATTGCCATTGATAGCTTGGAAAAAGACAGCTTGGAAGAAAAAACCTTCGTAAACTTTTTGGAAAAGAAAAATGAATATATGAAATTAGAGGCAAAAGCAAGTGGAAATAATTTCTTATTTTTAAGTGAAATCTACTATAAACCTGCTTGGAAGGCATATATTGATGGAAAAGAAGCAGAAATAATAAAGACAAATTACGCTTTCCGTGGAATAGTTGTTCCAAAGGGAGAGCATACAATTGAATTTAAATATCATTCAGAAAATTTTGAACTTGGGAAAACTTTAAGTTTGAGTGCAAATATTTTGACTTTGGCTTTAGGCTTAGTGGCTGTATTCTTTTATTGGAGAAAAAGAAAAGTAGAGTTGGAATAATTTTCACATTTTAATAATAAAAAACAAATTTGAACTTATTTTTATTAAAAAATATTTGGCAAGGGCTTCTTAAAACCTCTTGCCTTTTTTATTTTTTTTTAAAGACTTTTTCTTTCCAAAAAAGAAATAATCAATTAAAAATATGGCAGTCATAAAG
>JAAYJM010000007.1 GCA_012522895.1 Ignavibacteria bacterium | reverse complement strand
GAGCTAAAGAACTATGCTGTAATTAGATATATTTCTCCAGATAATGATATTATTGATATTGTAGCGAATTTAGGCGAAGCTTTTCACTATGAAAATATAGAATTTAAAGAAATGGAGATTGAGGGAATAAAAGTAAAAGTAGCAACCCCCAAAGCATTGATAAATATGAAAAGTAGCACATATAGAGAAAAAGATAAATTAGATTTACTTTTTTTAAAAGAATTAATTAAAAAAAATGCCAGTAATTAAATATAAAACATTTGAAGAAGCTGAAAAAGCTCTTTGGTGCTTTGAGCCTAATCAAGAGTATTTTAAGCGAGTGGAAAAGCTGTTTAAAACTGCAAGTGCTTTGTGTAAAACGAAATACCCAAAAGGTGTTTATAAATACAAAACATTTGAAGACGCCGAACGCGATATGGAAAAGTGGAGAAGAGCTAATTATTAAAGTCTAAAGTTACCTTTATTAAATTAATACATAGTAATGATTTAGCTCCACTAAAGAGGCGCGAAATAGATGTTTTTCTTGTTATTCTGATCAAAGTGAAGAATAACAAGAAAAACAGCAAAATTGTTTAGTGAAAAAACAAGATTCAGACAGTTATAATTAATAATTAACAATTAACAATTAATAATTAATAATTAACAATTATCTCCGTTATTCTTTCAGCAGCGTAGCCGTCCCAAATTAGAGGGGCTATGTAATATGACCTGCTAAAAACTTCAGTCCATTTAATTGCAGAAACGACTTTGTTAAAATCTGTGCCAACCACCTTGTTTGTTCCTTTGTCGCAAGTGATGGGACGCTCTGTGTTTTCCCTTAAAGTTATACAAGGAATGCCGAGGAAAGTTGTTTCTTCTTGAATTCCGCCGGAATCTGTCATAATGAATTTTGAATTTACAACTAAATTCATAAATTCAAAATAACCAACAGGCTCTATGATTTTTAAATTTTTTATAGAGTCAAACTTTTCCTTTAAGCCAAATTTTTCAATATTTTTAACAGTTCTCGGGTGGGCTGGAAAAACTATTTCCGATTCCTTTGCGGCATAATCTAAAATATTATAAAAATTTAATAAACTATCGGCATTGTCAACATTGGAAGGGCGATGCAATGTTAAACAAGCATAGCTATTTGCTTTTAAATCCAATGTCTTATAAAAATCATTCTTTTTAATGTCTGCCAAATGAAAAGCAACTGTGTCTATCATCGTGTTGCCAACCAAAAATATTTTGCCCATATCATAGCCCTCTGCTCTCAAGTTTTTAATTCCGGAAGGCTCTGAGCATAGCAAAAGACTCGAAATTCTATCAGTTAAAATTCGATTTATTTCCTCTGGCATATCCATATCGAAACTACGCAAGCCAGCCTCAACGTGAGCAACTTTTATTCCCATTTTTACGGCAGTCAAGGAGCAGGCAATAGTTGAATTAACATCGCCAACGACAAACAGCCAATCCGGTTTGTCTTGCTCAAACACTTTCTCAACTGCCATCATAATATTTGCGGTTTGCGTGGCGTGTGAGGCGGAGCCAACATTAAGATAATAATCTGGCTCGGCAAGGCCTAACTGCTCAAAAAAAACTTTTGACATTGAATAGTCATAGTGTTGCCCTGTGTGAATGATTTTCGTTTCAATTAAATCAGATTTTTTCTTTAACTCACGATAAAGAGGTGCAATTTTCATAAAGTTGGGTCTTGCTCCTCCAACTAAAAATATTTTCAACTTTTTCTCCCAATACTATAATAATTAAATCCATACTCTTTCATTTCTTCTGGACTATAAATATTTCTTCCATCAAAAATAATATGTGTTTTCAATAATTCTTTAACTTTTGTAAAGTCTGGTCTGCGGAAAACGCCCCATTCAGTTGGCACTATTAAAGCATCTGCATTCTCCAAAGCATCATACATATCAGCGGTATACTCGATTCTATTCCCAAACTTTTTCTTTGTGTTTTCCATAGCCTCAGGGTCGTATGCAGAAACGCTTGCCCCTTTTTCTAAAAGAAATTCTATGATAGTAAAAGCTGGGGATTCGCGTGTGTCGTCAGTGTTCGGCTTAAAGGATAGTCCCCAAATTGCAAATTTTTTATTTTTTAAATTGCCATTAAAATGCTGAGAAATTTTTTGATTAAAAAGCTGGATTTGCTTAGAATTCACAGAGTATACGGCTTTTAAAATGTCAAGCGGAGTATTTGCAGCGTCCGCAGAATGAATAAGAGCGCGAACATCTTTCGGAAAGCAAGAGCCGCCATAGCCAATTCCAGCAAAGAGAAAGCGTTTTCCAATTCGAGAATCTGAGCCCATTCCAATGCGAACGCTTTCTATGTCTGCTTCAACTTTTTCACAATATGCGGACAAATCATTCATAAATGAAATTTTTGTAGCTAAAAATGCGTTTGAAGCATATTTTGTCAACTCAGCCGACTTAATATCGAAGAAATAAATGGGGTTACCGCTTCTAAGAAAGGGTTCATATAAACTACGCATTATTGGCTCAATTTCTTCTGGATTTGTAGTGCCAATGACAACTCTTTCTGGTTTTAGCGCATCTTCAACAGCAAAGCCCTCGCGCAAAAATTCTGGATTGCTTAAAACGTCTATATTATTATTCGGAATTATTTCGTTTAAAAGGCTTAGAACTTTTTCAGCTGTTCCAACCGGGACAGTGCTTTTATTAATCAAAATTCTTTTATCGCTAATCTTTTTCTTTTTAATAATTTCTGCTATATCCTTTGCAACGCCAAGCAAATGGTGGAGGTCAGCACTTCCATCTTCATTAGGAGGAGTGGGAAGACAAAGGAAAATCATCAAACAGTTAGTAACTGCTTCTTCTAAGTCGGTCGAAAATTTTAAACGGTTTTCGCTATAGTTTTTATTTACTAAATAATCCAAACCGGGCTCATAAATAGGTATAATGCCATTTTTAAGCTTTTCTACTTTTTCTTTGTCATTGTCTATGCAAAAAACAGTATTGCCTGTTGAGGCAAAGCAAGTTCCAGTAACTAAGCCAACATAGCCAGTTCCAACAATTCCGATATTGTAGGACATAAAAACCTTTATTTATTTGAAAAAAATTTTAAGCAATTTAAAAAATTCTAAGTATTTTGCAATAAATATATG
>JAAYJM010000074.1 GCA_012522895.1 Ignavibacteria bacterium | reverse complement strand
GAGCGGGGTCTATTATAATAGGCTTAACCGCGGCTGGAAACTTGAAGCAGACCCCACGGTTGCTTACATTACAAACAAGAAAGGCAGGCTACTCCACTCGGATTTGAAAAAGGAAAGTGCTTTTAATACTTATACAAATTACGGCTTGCCTCCTGGACCAATTAACTCGCCTTCAACTTCTTCTATCAAAGCGGCTTTGTTTCCCAATAAGCATAAATTTATGTTCTTTGTAGCAAAAGGGGACAATTCCGGCAAACATCTTTTTGCCGAGAATTATAACGAGCATTTACGAAATGTAGCAAAATATAAAAAAGCAAGAAAAAGCGGCGGGTAAAAAATCAAGAAATCCCCCCGACCCCCTTTTACAGAAAGCAGAAGAGAGAAAGCAGAAGAGAGAAAGCAGAAGAGAGAAAGCAGAAGAGAAAAAGAAGAAGAGAGAAAGCAGAAGAGAGAAAGCAGAAGAGAAAAAGAAGAAGAGAAAAAGAAGAAGAGAAAAAGAAGAAGAGAGAAGTCTGGAGGTGAAGAATCAGAAAATCCCCCCAGCCCATCTTGAAAAAGGGGGACGGGGGATTTTCATTTCTTTTAATCAGCTGCCGGTAAAGTGAAATAAAATGTGCTGCCCACTCCTTCTTCGCTTTCCACCCAAATGCGCCCTCCTTGCTTTTCAACGAACTCTTTGCAAAGAATAAGCCCAAGCCCAGTTCCTTTCTCTTTAGCAGTTCCGGGCATAGTTACATTTTCGTCAATTCTAAACAGCTTTTCCAAAAATTCCTTGCTCATCCCAAGCCCGCTATCCTTCACATAAACTTCAATAAAGTTGCTTTCTTGATTGAAACTGCTAATTGTTATCTCTTTTGCTCCAACTTCGACCTCGCCACCATTATGAGTAAATTTTATAGCGTTTGTAAGCAAATTGCGTAAAGTTGTTTCTACAAAGAAATTATCGTAATATGCTATAACGCTTTTGCTTACAAGGTTTTTTAAACTAATATTTTTATCTTTTGCGGCTGGACTAACTAAGCTGATACACCTTTCTACAGCATAATAAAAAGTATTATTAGTAGGAGCAAATTCTATTCTATTAGATTGAACTCTTGACCATTGGAGCAGATTTTCAAGTAAATCTACGGTATGATTAGACGACTCATAAAGCATATTTATCAATTTAAGAACTTCCTCTCCTGGCATTCCTTCAAAGTGCTGACTGAGTAGCTCCAATAAATTCCGCTGCGAGCCAATTGGGTTTCTCAAATCGTGAGATATAATTGAGAAAAACTTATCTTTCGTTTGATTAGCTATTTTCAGCTCATTTTCCGATGCAGCAAGTTTTTCATTTAAAAGATAAAGCTTGCGGGCATCAAGAGCTATGCTCTCGTTAAGCTCTTTTAGTTCAATATTAGAATCCTCAATTCTTTTTAAGGCGGCTTTAAGCTCTGCTGTTCTCTCCTTGACTTTAATTTCAAGCGATTCATTAAGTGCTTTTATTTCCCTTTCATATTTTTTTCTTTCTGTGATATCCCGCATAATGGCGACAGCGTTCCATTCCCCATTAACTTTAAACGCAGAAAGCGATAATCCAATTGAAATTTCGCTACCATCTTTTTTTACAGCTTCAATTTCAGTAGTTTTCCCAACTATTTTGCCTTTGCCTGTTTCTTTAAAATTTAATAAGGCATTCAGAAAATCTTGTCTGTAACGCTCAGGGGTAATGATTGAATGAGTTCGTTTGCCAAGAACTTCTTCTTTTTTGTATCCAAAAAGTTTTTCGGCGCTTGGATTCCAAAAAGTAGTCTCGCCATAAGAGTTCATCATAACTATAGCATCATAAGCGTGATGGGTTAGCAATCTTACTTTTGTTTCTTGTTCTCGAAGTTTTTGCTCAGCTTGCCTTACCTCTGTAATATCTATGATAGAGGTAATACTTCTTTTCGTTCCTGGTATTATTTTTGCGTTTAGAATAGCATTTCTTATTTCGCCAGATTTTGTTTTAAGTTTGAATTCATAAACTGATTTAGACTTTTCTGGATGATTCCTTCTTAGTTGGTGTTGCACTATCATTTCGCTTATATATTCCTCACAAACGAGTTCGATCCAATTCATCTTGCCATCAATTTCTTCTCTGCTATAACCCGAGTTCTCCAAAAATGTATCGTTAGAAAGCGAAATTGTCCCATCTTCTTCTACTATGATAGTGTTTGTCCCAGTATTGTTGAAAAGAACTTTATATCGTTCTTCCGCCTGTTTTCTTTCTGTAATATCAATAAGGGAGGCAATGCTTTTCTTTGTCCCCGGGATCATTGTAATGCTCAGCAAAGCATCTTTAATCTCTCCAGATTTTGTTTTTACCCTAAACTCATAGTTTGTTTTTGCCATCTCTGGATTAATTCTTCTAAGCTTATGTTGTTCGAGCATAGTTTCAATATCTTCTTTAAAAACTATATCAGTCCACTTCATTTTTCCATCAGTTTCCTCGCTTGTGTAGCCTGTTACTTTTGTGTAAGTTTCATTAGTAAGGCTAATCGTGGTATCTTCTTCAAGCACAACCATGCTTGTTCCGGTATTCTCAAAAAGCGCCCGATACATTTCTTCCGCTTGTTTTCTTTCTGTTATATCGGTAATTGAAATTATACTTTTCTTTGTTTCTGGAATCATTGCTGCATTAAGAATGCCATTCCTTATTTCGCCTGTTCTTGTTTTATACCTGAACTCGTAATTTGATTTGGCTAACTCTGGCTGGGCTCTTCTAAGATCATGCTGCCTTTGCATTTCATTTAAATCATCTTCAAAAACAAACTCAGTCCATTTCATTTTTCCGTTAACTTCTTCAGTTGAGTAGCCAATTGATTTAGCAAGCGATTCATTACAAAGTGATATGGTATTGTTTTCTTCGGCAACAAGAATATATGTCCCTGCGTTTTCAAAAAGGATGCGGTACTCTTCTTGAACTTGCTTTCTCTCGCTAATATCTCTTATCACAAACACCATAGAAGCTGGCTGATTATTTTCATCAGCTATTAAATTGCCATTTATTTCGCAATCTATCCGAATATTATCTCCAATAACAACCTGATATTCATTTACAATTCCGACAAGCCCTTCGAACATCAGTTTTAAATTATTAATAGCAAATTGCTTGTCTTTTTCTGAAATAAAAGAGATAATATTTTTACCAATTATGCTTTCATTTTTTAAACCCAAATCAGTAAGCACCTTTGCGTCATTGGCAAAAGTTATATTGCCTTCAAGGTCTGTTTTTACAATCAAATCTGGAATAGTTTGAAGAAGTTTGCTAAAAGCCTCCTCGCTTTCCCAAAGAGCTTTTTTGGCAACTGTTTGCTCGGTAATATCTTCGACAGTTCCTTCAAAGTATTTCATCTTCCCGTCTTCGCCATAAATAGCTTTTGCACTTTCCCTTATAAAAACTTTTGTCCCGTCCTTTTTGATTAGGGCTGACTCAAAACCTTTTATTTCTCCTTTTGTGTTTATTGCATCAAGAAATTCATCTCTTTTATTAGGATTTGTGTAGATGGCATTCCTAACATCTAAGCTTAAAAACTCCTCCAAAGAATCGCGACCCAAAAGATTGATAAGCGCCGGATTTGCCATTAAAACTTCACCATCGGGCAAAGCTCTATACATACCGATAGAAGCGCTTTCGAAAATACTTCTAAATCGCTCTTCTTTCTCTGCTAAAGACCTTTCAGCTATCCTTCGTTTTGTTATATCTTGAGCTATCCACAGGACTGTGTTTTCTGTAAAAGGAAAAATTGAAGCGCTGTAATATGCTGCGTCACTTCCTTTAACGATTTCGTAATCAAGATGCTTAGCCGATTTTGCGGACAAAGTATTTTTTACAGCTTCGAGATATTTGTTTGCTAAGTCTTCAGAAAAAACCTCAAAAAGAGAATTGCCTTGAAAATAAGCTGGCTTTTCAACTTTTGCTTCTAATGGTAAAAAAGAGGTCTCAACGAAGTTGCCATTGGAATCAACAACCAAAACAAGGTCCTGCATTGCCTTGAAAATGGAGTTAAGGTTTGCTTCCGAAGTTTTTAAGGACTCCTCGGCTTTTTTCAGCTTTTTTTCAAACAGAGCGTTTTCAAAAACTTTCTCCACAACGCGGGGAAGAACCTCGTAATATTTCGTATCTTTAATCAGATAATCAGCCGCGCCGAGCTTCATCATCTCTACTGCAAGGTTTTCGTTACCCTTTCCGGTCATTACAACAAAAGGAACTTCGATTGACAGCTTTTTTAAATGGTTTAAAACATCTCTGCCAGTCATATCAGGCAAAAACATATCCAACAAAAGCACTGCATCAGGGTTAGCTTGCAACTGCTTAATTGCATCTTTGCCGCTAGAAACAGCTATTACGCTATAGCCGCTTGAAATCAATCTCCTTACAATTATTTCTCTTAAGCTATTGTTGTCTTCAACAACTAAAACTTTTTTTTTATTAGCTTGCAATGTTTCGTCAAGGTTTTCCATCTCTATGTTTTAGTTTATCTTTAATTATTCTTATAAATAGAATTTGTATAAAAAACAATAAATGTTCAAACAGACAACGGTGCCTGCTCTACTAAGCTATTATAAATCAGTCAGGTCAAACAGCCTTGCTTGGCAAGGACTCTTTCGCATATTACTTTTTACTACTCTCTGTATCCATTTATTAATGTAACGATTTGCTCTAAGTTTTCTTTTATATTTGAATTTGAAAAAACGACTCTTATTGCTTTGTTATATTGACTTCCTTTGATTGTGTATTTTCCTTTGACAATAACTTTGAAAAAAGGTTTTTCCAATTCGTTTAAATAAATTAATTTTCCTAAGCTTCCAAGATACCCAATAAAAGCTATCCCAATTTGCTTTTCCAAAAAAATATCTCTTGCATTAAAAGATTCCAAGCAGCCCAAAACTTTTTTTATTTCAAGGATTTGCATTTTAATCAATATATTCAAAACCGCAATATGGAACGAGAGCCTCTGGTATGCGGATTTTTCCATTTTCGTAGTATTGCTCAATTATCGACACAATAAGTCGGGAGGTTGCAAGTCCGCTGCCATTTAAAGTATGAACAAATTCAAGCTTTGAACTTGGGGTTCTTTTAAAACGAATATTTGCTCTTCTCGCCTGAAAATCTTCAAAATTCGAACAACTGGAGCATTCGAGCCATTTCTTTTCAGCTGGCGACCAACAGTCCAAATCATAAGTTTTGGCACTTGCAAAGCTGCTGTCTCCCGTGCAAAGCGAAACCACTCTATAAGGAATTTGCAGCGATTGAAGAATTATTTCAACATCCTCCACAAGCAATTCTAATTCATTGGACGATTCCTCTGGCAGGGCAAGTTTTACCAACTCAACTTTGTTAAATTGATGGACGCGTAAAAAGCCGCGGGTTTCTTTCCCATAACTTCCAGCTTCACGGCGAAAACATTGAGTAAAACCGCATACCTTGATAGGAAATTCCTCGCCCTTCAATATTTCATTTGAAAAGAAATTTGTTAGCGGCACCTCGGCTGTAGGGATCAAGTAAAGCTCATCTTTTTCAATAAAATACATATCTTCTTCGAGCTTGGGAATTTGGCTTGTGCCAAGAACTGAACTTCTATTAACAAGCAGGGGAGCAATTAATTCAGTATAGCCGTGCTTTTCTATGTGTAAATCAAGCATATAGTTAATTAAGGCGCGCTCAAGTTTAGCTCCTTTGCCCACATAGAAAGCAAAGCCGGTGCCGCTCACCTTAGCGCCACGCTCAAAATCTAATATATTAAGCTCTTTGGAAACAGCAAGGTGGTCTTTAAAATCCCCATCAACTTTGGGACTGCCCCAAGTTCTGACAATCACATTATCTTCGGCAGTTCTTCCGATTGGCACGCTGGGATGAGCCATATTTGGGACATTGATTAATAAATCGTTAAGCTCTTGCTCAATTTCACGCAGTTCTTCATCAAGGATTTTTATTCTATCCGAGTATTCTTTCATCGCTTGAATTTTTTCATCTGCGTTTTCTTTGTTTCTTTTTAATTGGGCTATTTCATTAGACACTACATTTCGCGTATTTTTTAGCTGCTCAACTTCTTGCAAGCCTGCTCGTCTTTTCAAATCAACAGCAATTATTCGGTCAACTAAATCACTTGACTTTTCATTTTTATTTAAAATATTTTGCTTTACTGCTTCTGGGTTTTCTCTGATAAATTTTAAATCTAACATGTTTTCTTTTATTACACTTAATTAAAATTCAAAATTACGAATTTTTAAAATACGATATTATGAATAATTGAGATATATTCATAGCTTGAAAATCGAGGAATTATTTTAAAATATTTTGAAAGATGCTAATTGTTTCTTAATTTGCATAATTTATAAGTATATAAAAATAAAAAGAAAATTGGACAAAATAGTCCTTATTAAAAAACAAAAAAAGGAGAAAAGTTATGTCAAGTGGATTTAATGCATTTCAAATGGCACAACAGCAATTTGATGCAATAGCAAACAAATTGGACTTAGATCAAGCAACGAAAGATTTGCTTCGCAATCCAATGAGAGAATATCATTTTTCAATTCCTGTTCGTATGGACGATGGAAAATACAAGGTATTTTTTGGTTTTCGCGTCCTTCATAATGATGCACGCGGTCCTGGCAAAGGCGGAATTCGTTTCGATCCTCATGAAACAGTGGACGATGTTCGCGCACTTGCAACTTGGATGACCTGGAAAACAGCAGTAGTCGATATCCCACTTGGTGGCGGAAAAGGTGGAGTGATTTGCGACCCACGTGAAATGTCCCCACGCGAAGTAGAGGCAATTTGCAGAGGCTATATAAGACAAGTAGTTAAAAACGTTGGTCCCTTGCAAGACGTTCCCGCTCCAGACGTTATGACAACCGGACAATACATGCTTTGGATGTTGGACGAATACGAAACAATAGTAGGCGAAAAATCCCCAGGCTTTATTACTGGAAAACCACTCGGAAGCGGCGGCTCGCTCGGCAGAACAGAAGCAACTGGCTATGGCGTCATCTATTGCGTCCGCGAGGCTTTAAAAGAATTAAATATTGACATTAAAAACACCACAGCTTCCTTCCAAGGATTTGGGAACGTAAGCCAGCACGCAATCAAACTTTACGACCAATATGGCGGGACAATTAAAGCTATTTCAAGCTGGGATAATAACGCAAAAACTGCCTACACATACCTTAAAAAAGATGGTATAAACGTAGAAGAATTGCTTGGAATTACAGATAGATTCGGGCAGATTGACACCGACAAAGCAAAAGATCTTGGATATGAAATTCTCCCTGGCTCAGCTTGGATAGAGCAAGATGTTGATATTATAATTCCAGCCGCCTTGGCAAACCAAATTAATGCTGACACAGCTCCAAGAATTAGCCCAGCAGTAAAAATGCTTGCTGAGGGCGCAAATGGTCCAACAACCCCCGAAGCTGATGAAATTATTAAATCAAAAGGTCTTTGGGTTATCCCAGACTTTTTAGCTAATGCCGGCGGAGTTACCTGTTCCTATTTCGAGCAAGTTCAATGCAATATGAACTTCTTCTGGGAAAAAGACGAGGTCCTTACTAAATTAGATGCAAAAATGACCAATGCTTATAAAGCAGTTTCAGATCTAGCACGCAGCAAAAAACTTTACCCACGCGATGCAGCTTATCACATTTCTATTCAAAGAGTCGCTGACGCTTGCAAAAAACGCGGCTGGGTATAAAACTTTCTTTTTTTTGATTTTAAAGCCATATCCAAAAGATATGGCTTTTTTGTTTAAAAAAACGGAAATCTCAGTTACTTTTAGATTAGAAAACGAAATTTTTTGCCTTTTTAATCGTCTTAATAGTTTAAAAAAAGTATTTAATTTTTTCTTTTTAAAATACATACTAATTGTTAACCCAATTTATTAATCCAAATATATTTTAATGAAGTTTTGGCAGAAAAAAAAGAAAATAGCCCCAAGCCAGCCAAAGCATCTAATTGGAACAGATCCAAAATCTGACCTGAAACTGCTTATCGAAACTTGCAAAAAGAATTTGCATTATGTCAACACTCAGCAAGTTTCAACTGCTTTCCATTGGTGCCTAAGAGCTCATAAAAATAAGATGCGAAAATCGGGAGTGCCATACTATAGCCACCCTTTTTCTGTTGCTATGATTCTGACTGAAGAAATTCCATTAGACGACCGATCGGTAATTTCTGCATTATTGCATAATATACCAAGCTCTGGCGAACTCTACTCTTTAAAAGACATTCAGTCAGAATTTGGAACAACGGTTGCAGAAATTGTAAGTGGCTTGGTGAAAATCCAGCATATAGAAGAGCAAAGTATAAGACAATTAGAAAATTACAGGAAGCTTTTACTTTCCTTGTTTCGAGATGTTCGTATCATACTTATTAAATTAGCAGATAGACTTCACAGTATGCGGACATTAGATTATCTCGACGAGGAAACTCAGAAACGCATTTCAAAAGAAACGATGGAGATTTACGCTCCTTTTTCACAAAGATTTGGATTAGGAAATCTTAAATGGGAATTTGAAGATTTAGCTTTCAAATATTTAGAAAAAGAAACATATAATAAAATTAACAAGATCTTGGCTCTTAGCCACGAAGAGCGCGAGGAGTATATTGAGCATTTTACAAAACCTATATACAGCGCCATTGAAAGTGATTCCTATTTAAAGAAAAAGAATGTAAAATACGAAATCACCGGACGTGCAAAGCATATTTACTCCATTTACAATAAAACTATATTGCGGAACAAACCTGTTGAGGAGCTTTATGATTTGCAAGCAATTCGCCTGATTATTGATAGCGATGAAACTGAGATTTGCTATAGAATTCATAAGATTATAGCTCAACTTTATAGGCTTGTTCCCGATACTTACAAAGACTATATTGCCGAGCCAAAACCAAACGGTTACCAATCCCTTCACTTTGCTGTTTATGGAAAAGCAGAAAAAATGGTGGAGGTGCAAATAAGAACACAGAATATGCACTTTATTGCCGAGCGTGGCGTTGCTGCTCATTTTAATTATAAGCGTGGCTTACTACCAGCCCAATCTGTCCTCGATGACAACACATTCCAATCTTGGATCGATTTGGTTCGCCTTGTTTTTGAGCATATTGGAGACGAACCACCGGAGGAGCTAATTAAAAGCGTCCGCAAAAATCTTTTGCAAAAAGAAATTTACGTTTTCACCAAAACAAATGAGTTTAGAGTTTTACCAAACGATGCTTATCCGCTTGACTTTGCATACTCAATTCACACTGAAATTGGGAATCATTGCATAGGCGCAAAAGTAAACGGGAAAATCGTTCCTTTGGATTATAAATTGCAAAGCGGCGACCAAATAGAAATTCTGACTTCTCAAACACAATCGCCAAATAAAGAATGGCTTAAATACTCAATCACCGACAAGGCGCAGAACTTTATAAAAAAATATATAAATGACGAAAAAAGAAAAGCCCTTGAAAATGGTCGTGAGCTGTTTAAAGATTCTCTTAACACGCTCAATATTTCTTTAAACGATTATCAAATTGATTTACTTATTAAGCACTTGCATTTTTCTAACTTAGAAGAAATGCTTTTAGATATTGGCTCAAATAAAATTGACAGACTTTTACTTCTCAATAGCATAAGCAACTGGTATGAATCGAATTACGCTTCTTTGAAAAAAAACAAAAGGAAAGAAAAAGAGAAAACTCATTTTTCCAGAAAATCAAAAAGTTTTCATTTCGATAGCTCGCTGCCAATAAAATATGCTCAATGCTGCTATCCTTTACCGGACGATGAAATTATTGGTATTTTAAGCGAGCAAATGGAAATTATTGTTCATAGAGAAAACTGCAAAAAAGCAGGCTCAGAGTTAGCCGAAAATAAATCGTCTGTCTTTAATTTGGAGTGGAGCAGCTTAGCAGCAGGGACTTATACTTCTAAAATCGCAATTAGGGGAGAGGAAATTCCATCTTTAATTGGCGATATAAGCTCGATGGTGCTTTCACTTGACAATACAAGTATAAAAGGATTCAACTTTGACTCAGACGACAAGGGATTCAAAGGCTATATTTTGCTTTCCACAGAAAGCTCAGCCCATTTAAACAAAATAATTGAAAAAATAGGAGCAGTTGACGGCATAAATTATGCCGAAAGGTATATTGAGGAATAGTCCCTTGCGCAAATATAATTTTAGCGAAATTAAGAGCAGCTCATTCCAAATTAATAATATCTAAAATCTTTTATATCAAATCCAAATCCGAGATTTTTTGAACAATTTTATCTTTTTCTATAGGCTTTACAATATAGCCTTCACATTGATTTTTGAAAGCAGTTTTTATGTTCTCAAAATCATCGAGTGCGGTTGTCATAATAATTTTAACGCCATCAAGTCCATAAATATCATAGTCTTCTTCAATTCTTCTTACTTGAGCTAAAACCTCCTGCCCATCTAATTCCGGCATCATAATATCCAAAAAAATAACATCATATTTTTTGTTTTCCACTAGAGCAGTAGTAAAAAGCTCAAGCCCTTTGAAACCATCTTCAGCAATATCTGCCTCGCCAAAGGCAAGTAGAATTTCTTGCATCACTTGCGATGTTATGTAATCATCTTCAATTATTAAAGATTTCATATTCTATCCTTAAAAAATTAATCAATCTCATAAAAAGATAATGCTTTTGCTACTTCATCAAGTTCAATTTCAAGTTCTGGAATCAGTTTCCTAACAAGCTCTTTGTCTTTTTCTTTAGCTTTACGTTCAATTTCTCTTGCAATTTTAATAGCATTTACTGCTTCAAAATTCTCTAATTCTGACACAGCTTTGTGAGCAACTCGGCTAATGCTTTTCAAATCATCAGACTCCATTGCTCTGTTAATATTATTTATTACTCTAATATAATTATTTTTATAATAATCAATTAAATGTTTTAAAAGAGTTTTGTTTCTGTTGATAGTATTCAGTAACTTTTCTAAATTTACAATTTTTCCTTTTTCATCATTGCTACTCAATCCAACATATTCATCATTTTTATCGTTTCCATCGCTCTCATCACTCTCTTGCCCCTTAGCTAATCGTTTTATCTCAGCTAAAAGAAAATCTATGTTGTATGGCTTGGGAACATGGGAATCAAAGCCAGCATTTAAATATTCTTTTTTGCTTTGCTCGTCTGCATTTCCAGTTACGGCTATAGCGGCAGTATTTTTATTTAAGCTCGATTCGTCTTCTCTAATCCTTTTTAAAAGCTCGCTACCATCAATATCGGGCAACTGAATATCAATTAAAATCAGATCGAATTCGCTGTAAATACTTGCTTCCAAGGCGTCTTTGCCTGTAGAGGTGATAATCACATTATAATTTCTTGAAAGCAGGACCTCCTTCATAATCTCTTGGCTTGGTTCGCTATCCTCAACAACTAAGATTCTCAACTCTTTTTGAAAATCATCTTCTTTTTTCTCAACGATTTGACTATCAAGCTCTCGACTTTCTTCGATAGCAAAATTCAGGGCAAAGTGGAAAGTAGAGCCGTAATGCAGCTTGCTTTCTGCCCAAATCTTTCCTCCCATAGCTTCAACATATTCTTTGGAAATTGAAAGTCCAAGCCCAACCCCGCCATATTTCCTTGTTTGGTAATTTTCTACTTGACTGAAACTTTTAAAAAGAAGATTCATTTTGTCTTCTGGGATTCCAATCCCGGTGTCTTTAATAGAAAATCGTATTTCGCTTCTTCCCTTTTTTCTATATATTTCCTTAACGGAAACCAAGACAGTGCCTTTTTCCGTAAACTTTATCGCGTTTCCAATTAGATTATGCAAAACCTGTTGCAAACGCGTATAATCGCCAATAACGAGATCTGGCAAAGGCTTAATAAATTCTAAATTCAGTTCGATATTTTTATTTTTCGCAAGTTGCTTTTGCAACTCAACAGCTTGCCCAACAATCTCTTCTAAATTAAAAGAAAGGTTTTTTATTTTAATCTTTCCAGCTTCTATTCTTGAAATATCAAGAATATCATTAATAATATTAAGCAAATTATTTGCCGAGGATTTAACCAAATTGAGGAATTTTCCCTGCTTTTCATTCAACTCGGTATCAAGTAAAACGCTTGCAATTCCAATAATTCCATTCATAGGAGTCCTTAGCTCGTGGCTAACTTTCGCAAGAAAAGAGGACTTTGCTTTATTAGCAGCTTCAGCAACTTCCTTTGCCTGTCGCATTTCAAGCTCTGCTCTTTTTCTTTCAGCCACCTCAGCGCTAAGCAGTTCGTTTGCACTTCTAAGCTCGGCGGTTCTTTCAAGCACTTTACTTTCAAGCTCGAGGTTTGCGTTCTCCAAATTCTTGTGGGCAGCTTTCAGCTCAGTTATATCTTCAAAAGTTATAATAAAATTGCTAAGCCCACCAATTTCGTCTTGCACAGCTGATAATGCTGCAGAAACCCAGTAATCCTCGCCATTCTTTTTAACCTTTTTTAGCTCTTTCTTTCTTTCAATTCTCGTTCCGCTTGCTAATAATTCATTAATATCTTCCGGGAAAAGAGCATCAGCCTCCAAGTCGCTTGCAGTCCCTTCCGTGATTTCTTTCAATGAAAAGCCAGAGCTTTCAATATATTTTGGGTTGGCATAAATAATATTTCTATCGTTATCAAGAATTAGCAGCATTGAAGGGCTAAGCTCAACTGCCCGCGAAAGCTTTTTAATATGGAAATTCTGCTCTTCAAATTCCCTTTCCCTTGTCTTAGTCTCAATAGCTTTTGTTAAAGCACTGATAAAGTGCGCTTTTTTTACTGGCTTAATTAAATAATTGCTTATCCCAATTTCTATTGCATCAATAAGCAGCTGAGTGTCATTGAAAGCAGTTGTTAGAATTATTAATGCGTTTGGGTCTTTCGATTTAATAATGCGGGACATTTCGATACCATTCATATATGGCATAGAAACGTCTGACACGATTATGTCCGGCTTATGCTTAATATACATTTCTAAGCCTTCCTCGCCATTGCTTGCAGTTAAGACCTTATTTGACATGCCGCTTAAAAGTTTCACAAGGAAAATTCGCGATATTTCTTCGTCCTCCACAAGCAGAATAGAAAGCTCAGTTTTTTTATCTACCTGGTCCAAATTATTTATCATAAAATAGCTATTGCACTAATAAAAATCTTACTATTTTTTCAAACTTACTAATCTAATCAAATTAGCAGAAATATTATCTAAAGGATATTGCCTATCGACAGCACCAATATCAAAAGCAACTTTTGGCATTCCATACACTATACTCGATTGCTCGTCCTGCCCGAGTGTAGCTGCTCCCGCTTCTTTCATTGCTTTTAGTCCAGCAGCACCATCGTTTCCCATTCCAGTCAGTATTAGCCCATAAGCATTGGATGCCACGTGCTCGGCAACTGAAAACATTAGAAGATCAACAGAGGGTCTGTGTCCATTTACTTTTTCCCCGCCTTGGCATACAACTTGGTAATAGCCGCCGGAACGAATTACTTTCATGTGGAAGTCGCCCGGGGCAATTAAAACGCGGCCATTCATTATTCTGTCGCCAGTCTCTGCTTCCTTCACCTGCATTAAAGATATTTCGTTCAATCTATCGGCAAAAGTTTTTGTGAAGCCAGAAGGCATGTGCTGGACTATGACAATGCCCGGCATAGTTGGAGGAAGCGAGGTAATTACTTTTCTGATAGCTTCAGTCCCGCCGGTAGAAGCACCAATAGCTATCACCTTATCAGTAGATTCAGCAAGGGCTTTTGTGCTTTGATATGCTGCTTTTTGAATTTTATCAAATCTTTTATTTTTCCAATGTGAAACATTGGCGGTAGAGGCAATTTTAATTTTTGTTCTAAGCTCAAGCATCATCTCCTTTAAACCGCGGGCAACGTCTATTGCTGGCTTTGGAACGAAATCCACCGCCCCCGATTCAAGTGCTTGAAGCGTTATATATTTTCCTCTCTGAGTAAGCGAGCTAACAACAACTACTGGAATAGGGTATTGAGGCATCAAGCGTTGCAAAAACTCAATACCATCCATTCGCGGCATTTCTATATCCAAAGTTAAAACATCTGGCTTTAAATTTACAATCATATCGCGCCCAACGAACACATCAGGCGCTGAGCCTACTACCTCAATTGTTTCATCGCTCGAAAGTCCTTTTGCCAAAATATCTCTTACAAGAGCAGAATCATCTATAATTAAAACTCTAATCTTCTTCATTCTTTCCCAACAATTTGTTAAACCTGCTTTTGATATAAAGCCGGCATAATGAATTTATAATTTGTTTTCGTTCTGTTTAAGGTTTCCGAATGCCCGATAAATAAATACCCTGAGGGAACGGTAAAGTTGTAAAAATTCCCAACAAGCTTTTCCCGAGTAATGTCATCGAAATATATCATAACATTTCTGCAAAATATGATGTCAAAGTGCTTTTTAAAAGGGTATCTTTCGCTTATCAAATTAAATTTACGAAAGGTAACCTCTTTTTTTACCTTATCAACAATTTTCCAATTACCATTTTCAGCTTTTGTAAAATACTTTTTCTTTAACTTATCGGGCAGAGGACGAACTCTGTCTTCTGGATAAATGCCATCGTTTGCGTATTTAAGTGCTTTTTCAGAAATATCAGTTGCAAGAATCCCAGCTTGGTAATTATAGTAATTATTTCCAAAATACTCTAACATAAGCATAATTAAAGTGTATGGCTCTTCTCCACTTGAACAGCCGGCGCTCCATATTCTTATGTCTTTTGTGTTAGTGCTTTTTAATTTACGCTCTATTTCGGGCAATGCCTTTTGGTAAAAGAATTCAAAATGGTCGTGCTCTCGATAGAAAAAAGTATGATTTGTAGATATATAATTGGCAAGCTCGCTCAAGGCGGAGCCAGATTTTTCATTTATAATATATTCATAATACTCTTGAAAAGTTGCGAATTTATATTCTCTTAATAGTTTTTGCAATCGTCCCATCAATAGAGTTTTCTTTTGCTCTGTTAGCTTAATACCAATTTTATTATAAACTAATGAGCTAAGAGCTGAAAACTCTTTATCTGTAATTTCAATCCAAGCTGGACTTACAACTTTAGTTGGAATACTCAAATCTTTTTTCATTTCAATCTATTCAATAGCCTCAAAAATACCTGCATTTTCTTCGTATAATAATTTATAAATATCAAGGATAATTTTCACTTGATCCCCCACTTTCCCAATAGCCTGAATAAATCTGCTATGCGAGCCTTTGTTTGTAGAAGGAGAAGGCGACCTTTCGTTTTCAGAAATTGTAACAACCTCGGCAACCTCATCAACGATAAGCCCAATCGAGATATTATTCACATCAACTACGATAATACAAGTTCTGTCATCATATTCTGCAAGGGAAAGACCGAATCGCTTGCGAACCTCAACAACTGGAACAATTATCCCGCGTAGATTGATGATTCCTTTTATATAGCTTTTTACATTTGGGACACGGGTAATATTTTGTATGCCAATAATTTCAATAATATATTTAATTTCTATAGCGTAATCTTCATCAGCTATTCTAAAAGTCAAATATTTATCTTTCTGCGTATCCTCATCTTCTTCAAAAATATCATCAATGTCGGGCATTTCTTGATTATTTGCCATATAGCACCTCTATATTTTTATAAAACTTGCCTGTTTATGAAACTTGCGTAGTAATAATACCTGGCTTTTCAGCCATGTCAATCAAACTTTCTATGTCTAAAATAAGTCCTATTCCTCCATCAGCGAGAATCATGCAGCCCGTTATGCCTGGCACTTTGCCAATATAATCAGACAGTCCTTTGATTACTGCTTGCTGCTGTCCCACAATTTCATCTGCGAATAAGCAAACTTTTCTTTCCCTTGCCTCAATTATAATTAAAATACCTTCATGAAGTTTTTCGCTATCAGATTCTAAGCCAAGAAGCTCATGAATCCTAATAATGGGTAAAATTTCTTGTCGGACTTTAGCAACCTCAAGTCCATCCATTGTAACGGTAATTGAATTTGGATTGGGCCTAAAAGATTCTCTTATTGCCAAAATGGGAAGCGCAAATTTGGAATCTCCCACCCTAATCAGCATCGACTCCATTATTGCAAGAGTTAAGGGGATACGCAAAGTAAACTTTGAGCCTTTGCCTTCTACAGAACTAACGTCAACCGAGCCGCGAAGCTTTTCTATATTCTTTCTTACAACGTCCATTCCAACGCCGCGTCCAGATATATCGGTTACAGTTTTTGAGGTTGAAAAGCCCGGCTCAAAGACCAAAGCAAAGACCTCTTTATCGGACAAGGATTCTGGTGGAGTTTTCAAAATTCCTTTTTCTTGCGCTTTTCTCAAAATAATATCGCGGGAAATGCCAGCCCCATCGTCTTCTACTATGATCAAAATCTCGTTCCCTTCGTAACGGGCGCTGAGCGAAACATTTCCTACCTCATCTTTCCCACTTGCAATTCTTTGCTCCGGCGACTCAACACCGTGATCAATCGAGTTCCTTAAGATATGCACCAGTGGATCGGCAATCTCATCAATTACGTTCTTATCCATCTCTGTCTCTTGACCGGAAACGATTAAATTTACCTTTTTATTCATTTTTATAGAAACATCGCGGACCAGTCTTTTCATTTTATTAAAATGTCCTTCCAGAGGCATCATTCGGATAGACATAGATATTTCTTGCAGCTCGCGCGTAATTTTATTTAGCATATTGGCGGACTTATTGAAATTTTGCAGCTCTAAGCCAATTAAATCAGAACTATTTGTAACCATAGATTCAATAGTTATAAGCTCGCCCACTAAATCGAATAGTTTGTCAATCTTCGATGTTTCTACTCTTATGTCCTTCCTTTGTATGGTCTGCATTTGAAGAGGAGCTTTCACCTTTACAGCTGGGGCAGCTTTTGGCTTTTCTTCTTTCACTGGAGCTTTTTCTAAGCTGATTTCTTTAATCTCAGGCTCCTTCTTTACCGCTTCTTCCACAATATGCTCTTTGACTTTGGGAGCTGATTCATCAGACTTGCCAAGCCTTCCGGAAATTTCTTCAACACGGTTGCGTATTTGTTCAATATTGCTTAAAAGAATTGTTACTATATTTTGGTCAATATCGAGCTGATTGTTTCTAATGGAATCGAGAATAGTTTCTATTTCAGAGCTAATTTCTTCAATTTCATTAAGCCCCATAAACCCGGCATTCCCTTTTAAACTATGAATAAACCCAAAAGATTCACGGACAAGATTTTCACGCTCCGGCTCTTTTTCTAAAATAAGGAGGTTTTTTTCAGTTAAATCTAAAAATTCTTGAGCGCCTGAAAGAAACTGCTCTAACATATTTTCAGAAACAAGGGACTCAATTCCAAACTCCTCAGAGCTTTGGCTTGCAATTTCCGGGTTTTCTAAAAGAATTTCCATTTCTTGCTCTGCCTCAAGCTCAAGCTGAATTTCATCTTTCAAAGGCTCAGGCGCCTTCTCCTCAGCTATTGGACTTGACTCGGCTTCGAAAATGCTTTCTGCAACTTGCTCATCTTCTATTCCATCTTGCTCGCCTTTGACTTTGCTTATCGTGTCCAAAATAATAAGAATCATATCCTCAGCTTCGTCTTTTCCGCTTTGGTCTGTAAATTCAGCATTTACTCTTTGCAGTAAATCTCTCAGGAAATCAAAAGTTTGGTAAATGACGGTAATAGTCGATTCGCTTTGCGCCTTTCCTTGTTTTCTTATAATATCAAGCAAAGTTTCAGCTTGATGTGTAACTTTGTTAATTATTTGCATATCGAAAAAGCCGGAAAGCCCCTTCAAGGTATGGAAGACGCGAAAAATTGCATTTACTGACTCTGAATTTATCTCTTCCCGTAAATTTTCAACAAGTGGCTCGTTGCTATCTAAGGAATCGAATGCTTCAGACACAAAAGAACCAAGCATATCTTGGATTTCACTATCAATATCATTAATATTAGAAGACATACCTTTCCTATACTTTTTTACTAATTTTAAAAACTTGGAACAAGTTTACAAACTATACTTAAATAAAAAATATTATTTTTAAAATAATATCGTCTATTTATAAAAATGTAATAT